>NZ_CALEVF010000215.1 GCF_937920395.1 uncultured Clostridium sp.
TACGAGATAGAGGCGGTGACTGGAGTTCAGACGTGTGCTCTTCCGATCTGAGTAAGGACATCAATGGTACTAGTTATTGGCACGGCTACACTTGCGGCTTTAATTGGCGCTGGTGGACTTGGAGAACTGATTCTTCTTGGAATTGATCGTAATGACAATAGTTTGATTTTAATTGGAGCAATCGCAGCGGCACTTCTTGCAATTATTTTTGATGCTATGCTTAGCCTTCTAGAAAAAGCTTCATTAAAAAAAACAATGATAGCTATTTCTTTAGGTAGTATTATTATTGCATCGATTGTTATTGCACCATATTTTTTTGCGCAAAAGAAAGAAATTACGATTGCAGGTAAACTTGGTTCAGAACCTGAAATATTAATTAATATGTATAAGCTAATGATTGAAGATGAAACAAACCTTACTGTAAAGTTAAAACCTGGAATGGGTAAAACTAGCTTTCTTTTTAATGCTCTAAAATCAGGAGATATTGATATATATCCAGAATTTACAGGTACAGCACTTGAAACTTTTGTAAAAGAGAGAGCAAAAAGCCATATTCCAAATCAGGTATACGCGCAGGCACGTATTGGAATGGATAAAAATTTTAGCATGCAGCTTCTAAAGCCTATGAAGTACAACAATACTTATGCTATTGCAGTACCGGCTAGTTTTGAAAAAAAATACAACCTTAATAATATATCAGATTTAAAAAATGTAGAAAATAAAGTTAAAGCAGGATTTACACTTGAGTTTACGGACCGTGAAGATGGTTATAAGGGTCTTCAAAAGACTTATGGAGTGAACTTTGATAACATAAAAACTATGGAACCTAAATTACGTTATACTGCCATAAAAGCTGGTGATATTAACTTGGTAGATGCATATTCTACAGATAGTGAACTTTCACAATATAATATGAAAGTATTAAAAGATGATAAGCAATTTTTTCCACCATATCAAGGTGCACCACTTATGCTTAAGAAAACACTTGAAAATTATCCGGAGCTTAGTAAGCCATTGAATAAATTAGCAGACAAGATTACAGACAGTGAAATGAGTAATATGAATTATAAGGTTAATGTAAAAGGTGAATCAGCTTTAGAAGTTGCAAAAGAGTACCTTAAAAAGGAAGGTTTATTAAAATAAAATTATTGTATAATAAGAGTTTGATAATTATCCTATATAATCAATTTTTAATATACATTATACAAGAATAAAAAAACATATTTTACATTATTTGATTTTATAACTGGCTGAGAATATAATAAAGATAGTTGTAGAAACAACTATCTAGAAAATAAGCGAGTTAATGGAGGATGATTATGTTAAATACATTAATAATTTATGAAGGTAAATATGGTACTTCGAAAAAGACTGCAGAGATTGTAGCTTATATACTTGGTAACACTAAAGTTTGCACTGTAGAAAAAGCTCCAAAGGACTTAGAAAACTATCAAAATATTATTTTTGTTTTTGGATTTTATGCTTATGACACAGCGAAAATGATTAAATCTTATGTGAATGAATTTAAAAAGCAGATTAGTATTAAAAATATAGGCATTATAGGTGTAGGAATATCTAATTTTGATTTCCCAAAACAAATAAAGGAATTTGCTACATTATTAAAACGAAATGAAGATATTTCTGACTTTGTAGAAGGGGAATTACGTATTAACAAGCTCTCTAAAGATGATTATAATTCACTTAAAATGTTTAGTGAAAAATTAGATATGCCATTTAAAGATTGTGGTAAGTTTAAAACAGAAAATGTAATTGCTGTGGCTGAAAAATTCACGAAAATTATGAAAACACCTGATTTGAAAATGCCTAACAATTTACTTGCTAAAGAAATTGATTTATTTATAATAAAGCATAATACTTGTGCATTAGCAACAGGAATAGGTACATTTGTAAGATGTACACCAATAGAGTATCAATATTATAAGGGTAAATTCTATATAATTACAGAGGGAGGAATGAAATTTAAAGGAATTATTCAAAATAAAACTGTATCTATGAGTATAGCTGATGAGTATAAAAGCATGAAAGATTTAAAAGGGTTACAAATATCAGGGTTAGCTAAAATAGTACCCTCATTTAATGAAGAATATTTTGAAGTGTTTAAATCAAAAGGGATTGAATTAAGTGCATTAGAAAAATTGCCTATAGAGTTATATCTAATTAAGGTTATACCACAAAAATTTGAGTTTCTAAATGCCGACTTTAAGAAAAACAACTTTAACTCTAAACAAGTACTTACATGTTAATTTCATTGATATTTAAAGGGGCGAAAAATTAATGAAATCTAATAAAAATATTGAACTTAGAATTTTAAAGGCTATTCTCTGGATATATATAATCTTATGTATTTTAATAGCAGGATTAAATTATGGATATGTAAGTAGAGCTACACCCAAAGTAGCATCATTTATAACGTGGCTATGGCAATTTTATGAAAACTGGGTAAAGACTTTGTTCATAATTATTGGCAGTTTCCTTACAATTAGAATTATAGGAACTTCTAAAAGAACAGTAATGAGAAAAAGAAACTTAATTGGGTTTATAGTTTCCGCACTAATTGTACACATTTCGTTGCCTATACTCCTTAATAACAAAGAATTATATTTCTTTGCTATGCCATTGCCATGGACAACGCTACCTTTACAGCTGCTATTTCCGAAATCGTCTTTTTATCTCAGTAGTTATCCAATTTGGGGAGAAGCTGGTATATCAGCCGCTCTTATATTTTATTTTTGTGTCAGCATTGTTGTTTTAGTAGGAACCTTATTATTTGGCAGGCGATTGCAATGTTCAACCCTATGTTTGTTTAATGGTTTTGCTTCGGAGGTATTTGATCCGGTAATTCCTCTAATTGGGAAAAATAAAAAATTAAAGCCAATCTCAATTAAAATTTTTTCAATTCTAAGATGGGCATTTTTATCAATTTCAGTATTTTTTACTGTTTGGTGGGTTTTGTTATTATTAGGAATCCCGATAATAGGAAATATCCAGATAATTAGTAAAATTGAAAACTATAAGTATCTCACTACAGAACTGCTCATAGCAATGTTTTTTTGGGTGGCATTTATTGGTAGAGGTTATTGCTATTATTGTCCATTAGGAACAGTCTTATCTTTCCTAGGGAAAATAGCTGGTCAAAGAATTATTACCAATAAGTCTAAATGTATACAATGTGGCCAATGTAATCAAGCATGTCCAATGTCGATTGATATTAAGAGCAAGGCTAAGAATGGTGATGCGGTAATAAACATTCGTTGTGTTGGCTGTGGCCACTGTGTAGATGTTTGCCCAGTTAAAACACTTGGTTATTCAACAAAATTTTTAAAGTGGAAAAATAAATTCTAGCAATGACGCTAGGATTTATTCTTGCACTTTTCCTATTAATCTAACTATATATTTAGATTAGTATTATTTAATTCCTTATTAAGCTTCTTTAATACGGCCTTTTCAATTCTAGAAACGTAGGATCTAGAGATTCCTAGAATTAATGCAATTTCTCTTTGAGTTCGAGGGTTACCATCAACTAATCCATAGCGCATTTGAATTACTTTCTTTTCTCTATCATTCAAACCAATGTTTATCTTATTATAAATCTGTTTAAGTTGTATTTTACGTTCAACTATATCAATAATAGGATCCTCATCACTACTTAATATATCAATAAGAGATATCTCATTTCCATCTCCATCAGTTCCAATAGGGTCCTGCAAGGACACATTACTTTTTGTTTTTTTATTATTCCTAATAAGCATGAGTATTTCATTTTCTATGCATCTTGAAACATAGCTTGCAAGTCTTATTCCTTTACCAGCATCAAATGTGTCAATGCCCTTAATAAGGCCCACAGATCCAATGGATATAAGATCGTCTACATCATTTCCTGAGTTGGAAAACTTTTTTACTATATGTGCAACTAGTCTCAAATTTCGTTCAACGAGTATTCCTTTAGCTAGTAAATCACCTTCCTCTAACTTTGTTAAATAGAATTTTTCCTCTTCTTCACTTAATGGTTGTGGAAATGACGTGTTACCAGTTATATAAGCTGTTAGAAATGTAACGTTTCCAATTATATTTAACAAACTATTTACGAAAAACACAAATGTATCCTCCTAATAGAGCTACTTAATATAATATGATTTATTTTAGTAAGAGTACCAGTACATAAAAATATAAAAATTTTATATATTTGGAAAATTAAAGGATATAAATGTAATATGTCGAATGCTAAATATATAGTATAAATATAACAACACTATAAACAATATTAGGTTAGATGGTAAATCAATTAATTTTTTTATTGAAAAATGATACAAATTAAAATTCTTAAAATAGAAATCTCGAATTGCATAATTTAAAAAACTAAGGGAGTGGTTAATATTAAAGTTTTATTTGTGGCTTCTGAAGCATATCCTTTTATAAAAACTGGATGCGTTGGCGATATGGTGTATGAATTACCTAAAGCTCTAAGAAAGCTTGGAATTGATGTTAGAGTAATTATACCTAAATACAGTGGTATTCCACTACTTCTTAAAAATTGTATGGAAACTATAGCTACTTTTACAGTAAAAGTTGGATGGAGGAATAAGTATTGTGGTTTAGAATATTTAACTTATGATGATGTGCCTTACTATTTTATAGATAATGAATATTATTTTAAGAGACCTGAGGTATATGGATATTACGATGATGGTGAAAGATTCTCTTATTTTTCAAAAGCAATATTAGAATCTATAAAATACATGGGAGATTTTATACCAGATATAATTCAGTGTAATAATTGGCAATGTGGAATTATACCACTTTTACTTAAAGACAAGTATAGTAAGGACATTAGATTTAATAAAATAAAGAGTATATTTACTATACATGATCTAAAAAATCAAGGAATATTTCCAAGAGAAATATTAAAAGAGTTATTAAATTTAGAGGAGGATTATTTTAATGAGGATGCACTGAAATTTCATGATTCTATATCTTTCATGAAAGGGGGAATTATTTTCTCAGATGCAGTAACTACTGTAAGTAATCCGTATGCACGAGAAATACAGGATTCTTATTATGAAGAAGGGTTAAGCGGATTATTGTCCTCCAAAGCTGAAAAACTTTATGAAATTATAAATGGTATAGACTATGAACTCTACAATCCTAAATTGGATGAAAAAATATTTTGTAATTATGATTTACAAAGTATAAAACAAAAGGTGAAAAATAAATTGAGCTTTCAAGAAGAACTATGTTTAACCGTTGATGAGGATATACCAATGGTGGGCATTGTAACTAGCAAAGTCAATCAAAAGGGTTTAGATTTAATTATAGATAAACTCCAAGAATTACTTAGCCTTGATATTCAAATAGTGTTGCTTGGTAATGGTGAAAAATATTATGAAGATATATTTCAATTTTATGCCTCTAGATATCCAAGTAGGATATCAACAAATATTATTTTTGATGAAAAAACTGCACAAAGAATATACGCTGCTTCCGATATGTTTTTAATGCCGTCGTTAATTGAACCTGGTGGTATTGAAGAACTTATAGCATTGAAATATGGAAGTATTCCAATTGTTCACGAAACTGGAGGATTAAAAGATCCTGTTATTTTTTATAGCAAATATACGGGTAATGGTAACTGTTTTTCTTTTAACAATTATAAGAGCGAGGAATTATTAGATGCAGTAAATAGAGCTCTAGATTTATATAAAGATAAAACGTCATGGAATAACTTAATTCGTAATGCCATGCTTTCAAACAATAGTTGGGAAATTTCAGCTAAAAAGTATATGAAGTTATATAGTAATATAGTTTAAAAATATTGTAAGTAATAATTTATAATAAAATGCAAGGAAGCAAAATATGGAGTTAAGTATCTTAAAAAATGAGAGGGCCCCTTTTTAATAACATATTTTTGTTATTTAATCTGTACTTTAAGGGGAGCATATCAACAACTAAGATACTTTTTTTCAGTCCTAAATGTTAAATAGGATAATATCTATATTAAATTCTCTTAAAATTTTTATTGGATAACATAAAGTTACTTGAATAAATACTATTGGACAATAGTAGATTGAATACGGTTTCTTGAACAATTTCAAGTCATATATAAAATATTAACAAAATGTTCACAATGTGAAACGATTTCTGTAAATTTATACCATGGGAACTTTTATTTAACTGGACTATTATGATATTATAAATAAAAGTTAATAGGAGGTCGTTTTATGATAAAATTATTTAAAGAGGTATTTAGTAAAGAGAATATGAGAAATGTTGGTGCGTTAAATTATCTAATAAGTTCAGGTGGATCAAAGGATGCTGTTATATTGTACCATGAAGTTATTAATAAAAATGACAATGAATTAGATATGAAAAAAGTTTCATAGTTTTAGCGAGAAAGCTTTTTTATTGAAAGAATTAATTTTGAATATCCTTCCAATATATTCGAATAAAAAACAGAAGTTTTTCTTAATGTCTCACCTATAAAATAGTTCTAACAGTTCTTTGAGTTTATCTTTCGTTTCAATCGATCATATTTTATTAAATTTAAAATAAAGGCTATGTTAAAGCACAATGTTGAATTTGTAAACAGAGTAAACAAAAAATTTATAATTACCATATTTAAATAACGGATAACTTGTCAGAAAAAATAATCTGATGATTTCCATTTTAAAATATGGTTTTTTTATTGATAAAAAACTATTAACTCTAGCTGAAATATCAAATATCAAATATCAAATATCAAAATTTAAATTAAAAAAAATTAGGAAGGAAAGACATCTATTGCAAAATAATTTTAAAAAATAAATTATTCATAAAATATATTACTAAAATTCAATATAGTAATATATTTGTACTAAATAGAATATAGTGTTAATTAGAAGATATATTTAATACTATAATTTAAATCAAAGGGGATATAATAATGGAAAAACCTGTAGTAGCTAAAAAATCGCCAATTGCAGTAGATGTTAAAAAAGGACAAACATATTATTGGTGTTCATGTGGAAGAAGTTCTAGTCAACCATTTTGTGATGGGTCACATAAAGGAACTACTTTTAAACCATTAACATTTACCGCACAGAAGGACGAAACAGCTTATTTATGTGCATGTAAGCACACTAAAAATCCTCCATTCTGCGATGGCACACACACCAGTCTTTAGGATAATAGTGTTACAATATTAACAATAAAAAGCCATCTAGAGCTTAGATGGCTTTTTATTATGGTTAAAAACAACTGTGAATTATATAATAAATTCACAGTTGTTTTTTGTTTGTATGTCATCAAAATCTAAAGTAATATAGATTTATATAGTGTAGGGAAACTCAGATAATAGCTTTATTATAAGAAACAATAATAGCTATATTAATAAATTTTTTATAAAAACATGAACATAGCTGAAATAAATAGGATTATGTACACCATTTTATTGAATATAGTATCATTGATTTTATGATATGCATAGTTTCCAAGGATAGCTCCTAATAAAAGAAACGGGAGGGTAAATAACAGAAGTTTAGTAACTTCAGGCGTTATAGCACCTGTAACGAAATTTTGTACAACAATTATGGCATTTAATGTTACCCAAACCATACATAAAGTTGATCTGAAATTACTCTTGTTTTTCAGCTTTTCTGTTGCGTATATAATAACTAGAGGGCCACCAGATGTAAAGGCGCCTTGTACACAACCTCCTATAAAAACAATGAAATTTAACACCGAGTTATTTATAGGTTTGGTGACCTTATTTGTCTTATAACAATTAATAAGGCCTTTTATAGATATTACAATTATAAAAATACCAAGGATTGATTTTAAAACGTTTTCAGGAAATTTGTTAAAAATCCACATTCCAATTGGTAATCCAATACCTGCAAAAATCATTATTCTAAAATATTGTTTCCATACAATATCTTTATAAGACACAAGAACAACATAAAGACAGAGTAGTAATCCACAGATGGTAAGAACTGGCTTAGCAATTTTGATCCCGGTAAGCATTATGGCAAAAGGAAGCGCTAGAACAGTACAACCATTTCCAGTTACACTTCCTAAAAAATGAGTTATAAAAATAACTAAGCAAAATAAAACAATAGTTAAAGTAGTCATATTATACCCTCCAATACAAAATAATAATTAATTAAAAATGTTAACTAATTTTTATTATACAGTATATTTTCTCGACTTTCTATAGTTATGTTAAAAAAATGTATTTAATGTTGAATAATTTATTGTTTTAATATAAAATAACTGTGTATGAAAAAACAAATTAATTGAGAAAATATACTTAAGAATATTTTTTTGATTTTAAAATTTTGAAGAGGTGTTTAACGATGAAAATTAGAAAAGGTATAAATATGGGAGGAATAAAACAAAAAAATAGGGCTTCCATATTAAATCTTATAAGAGGACATGGAGCTATGTCAAGAACGGATATAGCAAAACAGGTTGAACTTACACCAGCTTCAGTAACTATTATTGTAAATAAAATGATAGATGAAGGTGTAATAAAGGAAATGGGCGAGCTTGAGGAAAGTGATAAAAGAGCAGGAAGAAGAAAAATATTAATAGATATTAATTATGATATAAAATATGTAATTGGTATAAGCATAGAGTCTGAGTTATGTAGTATTGGAGTTGCTAACATAAAGGGAACAGTTATTAATAGTACATCAGTATATATAAATAGCGAACTAGAATCAGAAGAAACTTTGTTAGAGATAGCGAATCAGTGTATTTCATTGCTTTGGAAAGAAAACATAGCTAAAGAAAATATTCTAGGTGTTGGAGTTGGAATAATGGGCCCTGTTAATTCAAAGGAAGGTATAAGTAAACATGCATATGGTCTATGGAAGAAAGAAGTAAATGTAAAGAAAATATTAGAAAAACAATTGAATATTAATGTAGTTGTTGATAACAATGTAAGAACGCTTGCAATGGCTGAGATGGATCATGAAAAACTTCAAAACATAAGCAACATGTTATTTATTAAATGCGGACCTGGTATCGGTTCAGCTATAGTTATAGATAGGGAAATTTACAGGGGTACTCATAATATAGCTGCAGAAATTGGTCATACAATAGTTGAAATTAATGGAGAAATTTGCAAATGTGGTAAAGTTGGATGCCTTGAAACAGTAGCATCACCTGAAGCTATTAACAGAAAAATAAAGAAAAATTTTTCTAAGCAGAGAATGCCTATATTATATAAATTATGCAAAGAAGATATTGCAAATCTATCTACAAATAATGTAATAAAAAGTTCTGAGCAGGGTGATGAAGAGGTCATTAAAATTGTAACTAAAGCAGCAACCTACATGGCTCTTGGAATATCGAATGCAAT
Source organism: uncultured Clostridium sp. (assembly GCF_937920395.1). Lineage (GTDB taxonomy): Bacteria > Bacillota > Clostridia > Clostridiales > Clostridiaceae > Clostridium_AD. The sequence continues at coordinate 9,359 of NZ_CALEVF010000215.1, forward strand.
TACTATTATTGATCCACATAAATTGGTATTATATGGTGAAATGTTTAAAAATAAAATTTTTATGGAGATATTCAAGGAGGAACTTAATAAAAATCTTACAGAGTGTGATTTGAAGAACATTATAAGTTATAGTACTTTAAACAATAGTCCTATTTATATAGGTGGCATTGCATTAGCTATAAGGGAGTTCTTTTTTAGAACAGGGGCTATGGATTAATTAATTTATATGCTACTAATGAAAATTAAAACTTTAAGTTGATTAACATATTTAATCAACTGAGATATTAAGAAAAACAAAGAAATATTAAGGAAAACACTTAAAAATGTATTTATATGAGGTAAAAGTTTATTGACAATACATAAGAAACCGTTTACTATATAGTTATAAGTTAAAGAGGTTGTGAAAGTAGTATAAAAAAATTTAAAATAATTGATTAATAAAGTTAATTAATTATTGAATAAGAGATATGTTAATTAAATGTTTTGAATAACTTCTTTAAGATTTGTTAAAGCATTATAAGTCCTAAGCAGTTTAAGGCATTAAGGGTTTAAGTAATATAAGAAAAGGAGATGTAAGTATGAAAGTAGGTTTTGTAGGTCTTGGAATAATGGGAGAATCTATGTGCGAAAACATAGTAAAGAAAAGTGGTGAAGAGGTATGGGTGTTTGATATAAGCACTAAAGCAGTTGAAAAATTAGTTAAAGTGGGTGCAAAAGCAGCTTCATCAAATAAAGAAATTGCAGAGAAATGCGATGTTATTATATCTATGGTACCTAAGAGTGAACACGTAAAAGCAGTCTATAGTGAATTTCTAAAGGTATTATCTCCAGGAAAACTTCTTATTGATATGAGTACTATTGATCCTTCTACATCACGTGAACTGTCAAAACAAGTTAAAGAGAAACAATGTTTTATGATAGATGCTCCTGTAGTAAAGAGTAAACCAGCAGCTATTGCAGGGGAACTTGGAATTTATGTAGGTGGAGATAAGCAAGCTTTTGAAAGAGCAAAAGGAATACTTTCATGTATGTGTAAAAACATTATATACATGGGCGAAAATGGAACAGGGCTTGTTATGAAAATATGCCATAACATGTTAGTTTCTCAAATACAAAATGGTGTAAATGAAACGGTAACACTCGCAGGAAAATCAGGTTTAAATTTTGATGATGTAATTACTGCAATATCCTATGGTGGCGGTCAAAATTTTTACTTGGATGGTAAGAAAAATGCTATAAAAAATCATGATTTTACAACTGCTTTTTCAGTAGAAAATATGAATAAAGATATTAATATAGCTGTAAGTCTTGCTCAGGAATTAAAGATAGATTTACCAGGAGCTAAAAACGCTCAAAAGGTTTATTCTAAAGCTATGGCAGCTGGATATGCTAAAGAAGATTTTTCAGCTACAATTAAAGTAGTGGAAGAAAAATAATAGATTGAAAGTTAATATTTTGTTTAGATAATTTAACAATTATTTTGGGGAGTGTTGTTATGGGTAGTAAGACTTACAATTCAACAAAAATAGAAATTACTAAATGGAAAGGTCATAAAGCTATAGCATTTTCGGCAGGTGGGTATGAAGCTCTTTTAATTCCTGAAGTTGGAGCAAATGTTATTATGTTAAAGGATAATAATAGAGGGTTAAACATATTAAGAACCCCTGGGGAAGAAGTAACTTTTGAGGAGTTTAAAGAAAGACCTCAAATATATGGAATCCCAATATTATTTCCCCCAAATAGAATTGAAGATGGTAGATTTAAGGTAAAGAATAAACAATATGAATTTCCTATAAATGAACCTGAAAAAAACAATCATATTCATGGCTTTCTTAGGAATGTTAACTGGGATATAGATGAATTGGAGGTTATAGATAGTAATAGGGTACATGTAAAAGTTAAATTCCAGAATGATGAGAGTTCTGGATTTTACAAATACTTTCCTAATAGATTTTCAACATTTCTTACGTATGAGCTTTCGTGTAAAGGACTACAACAAAAATTAGAAATTTTTAATTTGGGTTATGAGGATTTACCTGTCGGTGTAGGATTTCATACTGCAATAAATATACCTTTTTATTTAGAAAGTAAGCCTAAAGATTATTTTTTAAAGGCATCTATAGGTGAAAAATGGGAACTTAATAAAAGAAGTTTACCCACAGGTAAACGTATACTTTTAAATAAGGAAGAAAAAAAAATTAGAAAAGAAGGTTTAAACCCACTTAAAGAAGAAATGGATGGTCATTATACAGTAGAATCTTTAAATATAGAGGATAAGAATTTCAAAGGATTCATTATAGAAGATAGGAATAGCAAAACTAAGGTTATATATGAAATTGGTGAAAAGTACAAACATATGATGATTTGGAATTCAAATGGTGATAAAAATTTTGTGTGTACAGAACCTCAAAGTTGGGTAATAAATGCACCTAATGTAAGGTTAAATAATAATATTACAGGCTTTAATTTATTGAAGTTCGGAGAAAAGTGGAGTGAAATTTGCACTATTTATTCCGAAGATTTAGATAAATAAAAATTAATATTGAATATGTTGAGAGGTTTTAAGTTATTAAATAAAAAAAAGTAGGAGGAAATTCATGGAAGGATCAATTCAGAAAAATGCAATAAAAGCTGGAAAGCTAACTCTTAAGGAAAAATTTTCTTATGGTACAGGTGATATAGGATTCGGATTTATGTTTGATTTAGGTCAGATTTATTTGCTTAAATTTTATACAGATGTATTAGGTTTACCTGTAGCTGCGGCTGGATTAGTTTTTTTAATTACAAAAGTATGGGATGCATTTGCAGATATAAGTATAGGTACGTGGATTGATAATCGTAAAAAAATTGGACCAAAAGGAAAATTTAGACCTTTCATCCTATATGCTACAATTCCACTAGCTATTATTACTATAGTTAGTTTTATAACTCCCAGCTTTACAATAACAGGCAAAATAATTTGGGCTTATGTTACTTATATGGCATTTGGATCGATATACAGTGTCGGTAACATAGCGTTTGGATCTATGATACCAGCTATGACTACAGATCCTAATGAAAGAACACAATTAGCTGCTTTTAGACAAGCAGGTTCTAATATGGCCTTATTTATTACAACCATAGCATTTATGCCAATTGTTATGTTATTTTCTAATGAATCAACAGGGTATATGGTTGCTGTTGCAATATTTGCTGTTCTTGGTGTACTGCTTCAAATTTATTGTTATTCTAACATTAAAGAAAGAAATGTAGTCCAAAAACCTAAGATAGTTAAGGGATCAATAGGTAAAAGTTACAAAGGGTTACTTAAGAATACTCCGTTACTTTTATTATGTTTAGTTAATTTATTTACTTTCTCAGCTTTCAATGTAAAACTCGCAGTACAGGTGTATTACTGTCAGTATGTACTTAAAAATATTTCCATTGTTCCATATATGGGTTTCTTTAGTATAGGATGTGTTTTCATCGGTTGTGCGATGGTTCCAACTATAGTTAAAAAACTTGGTAAAAGATATACTTACATGCTTGGCTGTGCGATTTGGGCATTTGGAGATATTCTAGCATTTATATTTGCTAAGGATGCTGTTGTATTCATTGTTTTTGCATGTTTTGCTTTCTTTGGTAGCTCTTTTGTTAACAGTTTGAATTGGGCACTTGTATCTGATGCTGTTGAATATGGAGAATGGAAAACAGGCACTAGATCAGAAGGAGTTGTTTATTCTTTCTTTACATTTTTCCGTAAGTTGTCCCAAGCAATTGCTGGATTTATACCAGCTATGGTTTTAGCTGCTGTTGGTTATATTCCAAACGCTGTACAAAGCGTAAAAGCTATTTCGGCAATAAGAGGACTTATGTTCATATATCCTAGTGCTTTAGCAATAGCAACTATTGTTGTAATGGGATTATTCTATAAACTTACTGATGATAAATATAGAGAAATAATAGTTGATCTTAATGCGCGCAGAAATACTACTGCTTTATAAAATATGAAATATAAAATATATAAAAGGAGTTGTTTAATTAATGAATACTAAAATTAATATTAAGGTGGCATTTGTAGCAGTTGCTCGTACTACATTCTTTATGCCAAGTGCGCAGGATGATTTTGCGAAATCTTGTAATATGCTTGAAGGCCTCTTTAACAATTTAAGTAAACCTACGGAGCTACTTACATCACCTGAAATGTTAGGTGAATTTGCAGATACCATAACAGAGCCAGATCTTATTATTTATCAAAGCACTACATTTGTAGGTGGAGATTTTGTTACAGAACTCACTCGTCGTTTTAATTGTCCTATAGTTGTGTGGGCTGTTCGCGAACCAACTATTGATGGAGGAAGGTTAAAACTAAATTCTTTGACAGGTGCATTTTCAGCTGGTAATAGTGTATATCTTCAGGG
>NZ_CALEVF010000216.1 GCF_937920395.1 uncultured Clostridium sp.
GGTGACTGGAGTTCAGACGTGTGCTCTTCCGATCTCAAATTGTTGTAAATGCATATATTACTATATTACTTGGGACCCCACTTATCCTAAAGGTTGTAAACTTTATGGTTTTAAATCTGCAAATTCACCTTCGATACTCGTAAAAAAATCATCAGGGATAGCTTGTGCTAAATTTACACCAAAAGGAAAGTAAATACATGTTTTATTGTACCCTCTAATAAATTTAAATTCTATATTAAGACACATAACTAAAAATATATAATATTATACCTTTAGTTATATGATATGTGCCCTCATTAGATATTAATCAGTAATTTTATCGTTTTGATCAACTACCTCATATGCGTAGGACTTAATTTCTAATTGCTTTATTGTCCCATCATCATTAATCCCTGTAACTATGGTTGGTATATTTACTAACTTGCTTTCTATACCTGCTATTTTTATATACCTGTCTAAATCATCCTTAAGTTTTTCACATTCTTTCTCGCCTAATTCTTTTCCCCTCATACTTCTCAAAATTCATCACTCCTATCAAATATTAGGATTTCCATTTATCGTGCATATATACGTTGTAAATTTTAGAAATAATTTTTAGATATAGTAATAATTTAGTATTGATAAAAAAGATAAAATTTATTCAAAAAAAATAAAACGCCTATTAAGCGTTTTTAATATATTTTTAAAATGGTGATTACTTTAATAAATTATTACAAAGCAGTTACAATATCCTCTTTGAATTTATTTAGTCCTATCCTCGTTATAAAATCTCCTAATTTTTCTCCCATGTTTCCATTATCCTTATAATACGTAATCAAAGTATCAACCAAAACTAATACTTGATCTTCGGTTAACTTTTCTGCAATGATATCTGCAACCCTAGGAGTGAATCCTCCACTACCACCCGCAACTATCATATATCCCTCTTTGTCTCCAATTACCCCTAAATCTCTAGAGTAAACACTAGTGCAAGCATTTTTACAGCCAGCTACCCCAATTTTTGTTCTACAGGGCATCTCCATACCATGGTAGAACTTATCCAAAAGCATTCCAATTTTAAGAGAATTCTGTTTTGCTCTTTTACAAAACGCAGCTGGGCACATATGAACATTTTTCACAGAGTTTAAAGATTTAACAGCTGGGCTCATACCCAGTTCATCCCATACTTTTGAAACATCTTGTGCCTCAAGTCCGAGTATTGCAATTCTCTGACCTGATGTCATCTTTAATACACCTTTGTATTTCTGTGCTACCTCAGCTATTTTTGAAAGCTGCTTTGGAGTTATAAACCCTCCTGGAATATGAGGTGTTACACCATAAGTTCTTTTCCCATCTCTTACCTTTTGAAGTACAGCATATTTGGGTTCCATTAAATTACCTCCTATTCCATAGAGAACTTAATAATCATTATATTCTCTCCATAATTATTTTTTTATAATTTGATTTACGCCTATTATACCATTATATTCTAAACCTTTAGTAAAATTATAAGTATATTCCTCATTTGAATTTTCAATAAATGATTTAATCCATTCATGTCTAAGCTTGTAAAATATATTTACATCTCCCTGTACAATTTCCCAATAACTTTTATGAATACAACTTGTAGTTTCCCATTCAAATTTATCATCTTGCGATTTTATAGGTCTAGTTACTCTATCACATGGCATGCCTTCTAATAAGTAATTATTAAGTGCATTGAATACTTCTTCTGGACTTTGCGGCATTTCTTTTTGTCTTGAGGTCTCTCCAACTATTTTACCTTGATCCATAAAACATTCTAGTGCAATAACTTCTGCTTCTTCTCCATTCTTTTTAATCATTTCTGTTATTATAAATGCTATTCTTGTTTCAACTTTACTAATTTTATCCTGAAGCCAACCATGAATATTAGATACATCAATTATATCCTCTATATTTCGGGTAGTGTCTATTGGGCTACCATAAGCAAAGGATTTTTCAATAATATGCTTTGCATTATCACCATATTTATTTATATATGTTTTTTTTAAGTTTGACTCTAAATCCTCTGCAATTAAAATTTTATTAAATACCCACGTATGAATAGGTGCTAAAAAAGCGCTCATTATTATTCCTCCAATATTTATTTATTGTTTATGTTTACAAATCTACAAATCCATATTTCAATAATACTATATATAAAATAAACTTGCGGTAACCTAAGTTACAATTTTAGATATTATTTCAATTACTTAATATGACCTTCTATACCATAAATTAAACATTATTAAAATATTTTTTTATTTATATTTTTAACTATATGGTATACTATAGGTTGAATAATAAAATTTTTATAGACTAAAATATACTATATATTTTATTATTACCGTTATATAAATGAACTAAATTTTAGATGTTAAAATAATAGTAATTAAAAAATATAAAAGGAAGGTAGTGACTTTATGAGCACTTTCATGTTTAAAAATGAAAATTATAAATATACTCCTGTGAG
>NZ_CALEVF010000217.1 GCF_937920395.1 uncultured Clostridium sp.
TGCCACCTTGCCAAGGTGGACGTCGCGAGTTCGAATCTCGTCTTCCGCTCCAAAACTTGCGGGTATAACTCAGTGGTAGAGTGTTAGCCTTCCAAGCTAATTATGAGGGTTCGATTCCCTCTACCCGCTCCAAAAAAAGTCTTTAGTATTTATACTAAAGACTTTTTAAAAGTTGATTTATTATGCGCCCATAGCTCAGATGGATAGAGTTGCAGACTTCGAATCTGAAGGTCGTGGGTTCGACTCCCTCTGGGCGCACCATAAAAGCCTTACAAACACTATGTTTGTAAGGCTTTTGTGTTTGTCATAAAAATGCCTTTACCTCATTTTATTAATTTTAACTTCCTTAGATTTACATGTTTCAATTGATTTATTATACTTATATATACTACAATAAGATTTAATTATAATTTATATATATTTATGTCATGTAAGGTAACCCCATATCATTATTAGATATGGGGTTTAGTATGTTAATGATGTACTAGTAATTTTCTCTATAAGTTTTAAATGCTAGGGATATCTCAGGATTATCATTAATGAATTGAACAAAATCTTGAAAGCATTTTGATGTTTTATTACTTATAGTATGTTCGATTTTTTCAGTTTCTTCTAAAATATCCGCTTCTGAAATATCAAGTACTCTTAAAAGACTTTCAATAGTATTATGACGGTTAAGTAATACTTCTCCAAGCGTTTTTCCATCCTCTTCAAGTACTAAAACACCATATTTTATATATTTTAAAAGTTTTAGTTCTGCTAACTTATGCACCATGTTTGTAGCTGAAGGTGGTTGTACATTAAGAGCACTAGAAAGTTCATGAATTCTTGTAAATCCTGTATTTAAAGACAGTCTATATATCATTTCAAGGTAATCTTCCATAGAAGCAGTAAGTAAATTATCTTCTTTTTTCATGTATTCGTTGAAAGTATAAAAATTATTTTTTACCACATTTTCACCCACTTTTAAATATAGTTTATTATATAATTTATATGCTTTATCATATAAAATAATTACTTTATGTAACGTTAGAAAAATCTCGACATATATTATAGAAATAAAGTTAGTATTGACTAACAATGTTAACTATTATTAACTATTTTAATTATAACAAAAATAGATACGTAAAGTAAGAAGGGTGATGTATCTTATGGAAAGTAATAAAAAATTAATGGATATTAGTTTAACTACTCCAAAACAGGGTACAAATAGTAGCAATGGAAATTTAAATAAGGTAAAACAATTAGTGAAGTTTTTAGGTCCAGCTTTTGTTGTTAGCGTTGCATATATTGATCCAGGTAACTTTGCAACTAATATAAGTGGTGGTTCAAAATTTAACTATACACTCGTTTGGGTGATCTTATGGAGTAATATATTGGCTATATTTTTACAAACAATGTCAGCTAAACTTGGAATAGCAACGGGCCATAATCTTCCTGAAATGTGTGCTAAGGTATTTACTAGAGGCACAAATTGGATATTTTGGATTATTGCTGAAGTTGGTGCTATGGCAACTGATTTAGCTGAGTTTTTAGGGGGAACGTTAGGATTATATTTACTGTTTCATATACCTATGATATATGCAGGACTTCTTACTGGATTAATAACATTTATAATTTGCTATTTAGAAAAGTATGGTCAGAAAGTTATTGAAATTATAATAGCAGCACTTGTTACTGTGATTTCTATTGCATATACAATAGAGTTATTTCTTGCTAAACCAGATTGGAATCAAGTAGGCATTCATACAATAATTCCTACGTTGCCAAGTGGTGCTGCTGTATTCATCGCTGTAGGAATGCTTGGTGCAACAGTTATGCCGCATGTAATATATTATCACTCACAACTAGTCCAGGAGAGAAGTGTTAATACGTCAGATGAGGGTAAGATAAGACATTTAAAAATGGAGAAAATTGATATTGTTATAGCTATGAATATTGCTTTTATTGTTAATGCTGCTATGGTTGTAGTTTCAGCTGCAGTTTTTTATAGAAATGGAATTGTAGTGGATACAATTGAACAGGCTCATGCATCACTGCAACCATTATTAGGGTCTTTATCAAGTGGCGTTTTTGGATTAGCACTTTTTGCATCAGGAATATCTTCTTCTGCTGTTGGGACACTAGCAGGTCAAACAATTATGAAGGGTTTTGTTAATTTGAGCATACCTATAAATATTAGAAGACTTGTAACGATGATGCCAGCTTTGATTATAATTGCACTTGGAATTAATCCGATGTATGCTCTTGTTTTGAGTCAGGTTGCACTTAGTTTTATTCTACCATTCCCAATAATTCAAATGTTAATTATTACTAGACGAAAAGATTTAATGGGTATTTTAGTTAATAAACGTTTTGTAGAGATTTTGGGCATTTTAATAGCTACAGCCATTATATTATTAAATGCAGTGCTTATGTACCTAACATTTATGGGTAAGGCTTAATATAATATAAAGTATTAATATCAGTTATTTATTTATTTATTATTCTGTAAGTGTGATTATAATTTATATAGAATAAAAAACAATACTGCACTTAGGGGGAACCCAGTGCAGTATTGTTTTAATCAGTATATCAATTCTCAAATTAAATAATAGGTTGGTCTCTTTAGATTGTAGACAATTTATCAGATTTTATTCACTTTATACAATAATATTAAATAAATCAAATAAAATAAATGAAAATATATACAAAACACATAAAGTTTACATATTTATTAAATTATTTTACAATAATTAATTGGTATTATAAATACATACTAACTTAAACTACTATATTTATTAAAATATTTTATAAAAATCATTTGAATATTATTTAATATGATTGTGTAAAAAATAATAAACTGAAATGGATGGTGCAAAATGAAAAATACTAAAAAAATAACATCAATATTAATAGTTGCTATTATCACTATGGGCATGCTCGTTGGGTGTGGTTCAAAAACAACAGCAACAACTACAGCTACAGCAGCAACTGCTCAAAAACATGATTCATCTGCAATGAAAACAACTTATTCAACTGTTCTTAAGGCATTGGTCACAGATAAAACAATAACACAAGTTCAGTCTGACAAAGTTCTTGCTTTAGTTGTAAAAGATATACCGACAGGAGGTGGAAGACCAAGCGGAACAGATAAACAAGGAGGAACGAACTCTAAAAATAATCAATTAGCATCACTAGTCACTAGCAAGGTAATTACACAGGTACAAGCTAATACCATAAGCACAAAAGTTCAGGCAGCTATGAAGAGTATGCAGGGCACTAAGACAAATTAGAATTTGTAAACATAAATACAAAATATTAAGGCGACAATAATATAAACTTATTGTTGTCTTAATTTTTTTAAAAATATACAAATATAAAGTTAAATAGTCAAAGTATTTGGAGGAATACTAGCTGTTTTGTAGAAGATATAAGGTAAGATAAACTTTTATAACGAATGGAGGGAAGTATAAATGAAAAAATTAATTAATAATCCAGATTCTGTTGTTGAAGAGATGTTAGA
>NZ_CALEVF010000218.1 GCF_937920395.1 uncultured Clostridium sp.
AGGCAGAGGAAGATGTATCAGTTAGATTTATTACAACCAAAGAGGAATTAGGAAACCCAGACTTACTTATTATTCCTGGCACAAAAAATACTATAGATGATTTAATTACTATAAGGGATTCAGGACTTATGGATGTTATTAAAAAATATAGCATCAAAGGAACAATATTAGGTATCTGTGGAGGATATCAGATGATGGGAAATAGTTTAAGTGATCCAAGTGGTGTAGAGGGAAGTCTTGATAAAGTAGAGGGAATGAAGCTTTTAGACATAGATACATTATTTGAAGAAGAGAAAATAACTACAAGAGTAAAGGCTCGTAGTATTAATATGAAAACTAGTAATGTTAAGACTTACGGTTATGAAATACATATGGGTAAATGTAGTTATGGTGAAAAAGCGAAACCTCTATTTGAAATATATGATAGAAATGGTGACATCACTTCATCTTTTGATGGAGCAATTAACGAAGATGGAAATGTTATGGGCACTTATATTCATGGGGTTTTTGATGGAACAGAATTTAGAGAGTATATCATAAATGGCTTAAGGGTTAAAAAATCTATAAAACCTAAAAAATCTAGGACTTACGAAAGTTTAAGGGAAAAAGAAATAGACAAGCTAGCAGATATAGTAAGAAAGAATATAGATATGAATATGATTTATAAGATTATAGGGATAAAAAGAAGAGACAAGACTTTTAAGGCGGGGACAGTTAACAACTAATTTGTATTTAAGAAAAATAAGATAGTGAGGAATTATAATGAAAATATTATTTCAAATGAATATTATGGATCTGATTTTTGCAATTTTATTGGATTTATTAATTGGAGATCCGTATTGGTTTAAACATCCGGTGACTTATATAGGCAAACTTATTAAGGCTTTAGATAAATTAGGCAGAAAGTTATGTAAAACTCATAAGCAAATTAAAATATTTGGAGGAGTTATTGTAGTTATAGTAGCATTTTCTAGTTTTTTAGTACCGTTTGTAATTTTAAAAATGTCTATTAAGTTCTTTTGGGTATATAATATTCTTAATATCATTTTGATTTGGACAACAATAGCGACAAGATGTCTTCATACGGAGGGAATTAAGGTTTATGACTCTTTGGTTAAAAATGATATTGATGACGCAAGAGTTAAATTATCATACATTGTTGGGAGAGATACTAAAAACCTAAGTGTGGATGAAATAGTTAGAGCAGATGTGGAGACAATAGCTGAAAATACGGCAGATGGTGTTATTACCCCCATATTATATGCAATACTAGGGGGAGCTCCACTAGCAATGATGTATAAGGGTATAAATACTATGGATTCAATGCTTGGATATATGAATGAAAAATATAAGTATATAGGATTCTTTCCAGCCAAAACGGATGATGTATTTAATTATGTGCCTGCAAGAATAACTGGTTTTTTAATTTGCATTGCAGCTCCAATTGTTAGGGGAGATATTTTAGAGAGTATAAAAGTAATGATAAGGGATAGAAAAAATCACAAAAGTCCCAATTGTGCTTACCCTGAAGGTGCAGTGGCAGGAGCTATGAGAGTTCAATTAGGTGGAACAAATATATATTTTGGAGAGAAAATGTATAAACCAACAATAGGGAATAAAATAAAAGATTTAGGTAGGGAACATATAATTGATACAATAAAATTAATGTATGGATCATTATTCTATATAACATTAATATGTGTGATATATGAGTTATGCCAATATATATAAATAATAAATATAAAATGTGAGGCAAGAAACATTAGTAATAGTGAAGTATTTTGGAGATGATATTATGATACAACTTATAGGCCTAAAACATGATGTTAAAATAGAAATTAGAGAAAAACTTTCAATTATACCCAAACGTCAAGAAAAGGCTCTTGCAGCGCTTGTTAATATTTGTGATGAGGCGGTTATTTTGAGCACCTGTAATCGGACAGAAATATATTTTAAGTCAAAAGATGAAGACATTGTTAAGAAAATTTTTCATGAGCTTAATTGGGATGAGACTTTAATAAAGTGCGTATTTAATTATAAGGGAGAAAAAGCAATACAACATTTAATGGAGGTAGTTTGCGGATTTGATTCAATTTTACTTGGAGAAGATCAAATATTAGGTCAAGTTAGGGATGCTTATGAAGTTGCAAAAGACTCTGGCGCAACTAAAAAGGAATTTCAGAGATTTTTCGAAAATGCTATTGCTTGTGGAAAAAAATTTAGAACTAAATCTAAAACAGGTGAAATACCAGTTTCTTCATCATCAATGGTGGTTAAAAAAGCAATTGATTTGGGATACAAAAAATTTATGATTTTAGGTTATGGTGCAGTTGGACAATTAACTACAAAATATATATTAGAAGGGGAAATTGATTCACTATACATTGTGGTTAGAGATGCTCAAAAAGTTGATATAGATGACAAACGAGTGAAAATAATATCTTTTAATGATATACAAGACAATTACGAAAAGGTAGATTGCGTTATATCGTGTACCACAGCTCCTCATACTGTAGTTCGCTTAAATGAATTACCTAATAAGCATTTATTATTATTTGATTTGGCTGTCCCAAGAGATATTGAGGAAATAGTAAGTGAAAATTCTTTATATGAAGTTTATGATATAGATAAAATCAGGGATATTCATGATGCGAATTTTAAAATTCGTAAGGATTCTATGAAAAACAATAGGTATATTGTTGATAAAGCTATAGAGGAATTTATAGAATGGAAAACTATAGAAGAATTATCACCGTTTATTAAAATGATAAAACATAATGGCGAAGATATATATAAGGAGAGGCTTGCAACTTTTAAACATAAGAAAGAGACGAAAGATAATGATAAATTAGCAGAAATTTTATTAAAGAGCACTTCAAACGCCTTTGTAAACAAAGCTATACAGGTTTTAAAGGAGGAGCATTTGAAGGGGAGGTCTAAGCAATGCGAGGACATAATAAGCAGGATTTTTCAGCAATAAATTATACCATGATTTCACTCTTATCTAGTAAGGTTAAGATACTTATTGTAGGTGGTGGAGAGGCTGCTTTTATAAAATGTAGAACTTTTTCAAAGGAAGGGTGTTATGTTACTGTAGTTTCAAAAGAGTTTAATAAACAGTTTTCTAAGCTACAAGATATTTATAACGTAAAATTGATAAAAGATGAATGTAAAAAAGATTATATAAAGAATTATATTGATATTAATCATATAGTAATTATTGCAACAAACAGTAATATTATAAATGAATCTATTAAAAATTATTGTGATGAAAAAAATAAATTATATTTAAATTGTGAAGATTTCACTCAAGGGTTAGTAGTTAAACCAGTTCAAGGGGATACAAGTAATATGAAATTTGCATTACATACTAAAGGTGGCAGCCCTAAAACATCACTTTTTATGTCAAAAATTATAAAAGATAAAATTGAGGAATATTCGAATTTTATAGATTATACTTGTAGTATTAGAAATATAGTTAAGAGAAGACTCCAAAAAAAAGAAATAATGAATTTTGTATGTAGTGAGGATTTCTATTTTTTTTATACTAAGGATGTCCAGAATATTATAATAGAAATGTTTTATGGAATTGAACCCGAAAAAACTTTAACGACATTTCAGAAGGAAAGTCTCCCAATTCTGTAAGTGGAAGATAATTACTATAGCAGAAATAAAACTTCAGTGGGGGTATAAATCTACTTCTGAAGTCGTTAATAGCAGCTCCGCAGGAGATGATTGAATTGATGGTTAAGTTAGCGAGTAAGGGTGAGGATTTGAGGAGGGAAAGGCTTTGAAAATTAATATAGGAACTAGAAGAAGTGAACTTGCACAAGTACAGGCAAATTCGATTATGGCTATGATTAAAGAAAAGTTTGATATTGATTCAAAGAAGGTACTTATTGAAACAAAGGGAGACAGAATTTTAAATGTTACTTTGGATAAAATAGGTGGTAAGGGACTTTTTGTAAAGGAAATAGAGTTTGAAATGCTAGAGCAAAAAGTTGATATGGCTGTACATAGCATGAAAGATGTTCCTTATGATGTGCCAAAAGAGTTCGAAATAGTGGCAATCCCAGTAAGGGAAGATGTTAGAGATGCATTTGTTGGCTTTAACAACATTAGTTTCTATGAATTACGTGAGGGCGCAAGAATAGGTACTAGTAGTATAAGGCGGAGTGCGCAGCTTAAAATACTAAGACCAGATGTGAAAATTGTGCCTATTAGGGGTAATGTACAGACTAGAATAGCAAAAATTAAAAACGAAAATTTAGATGGAATAATACTCGCAGCGGCAGGTCTAAAAAGGCTAGGCATGGAAAATATAATTACTAATTATTTTGGCATAGATGAAATAGTACCAGCAATAGCTCAAGGAGCCCTCGGTATAGAAATGGTTAAAAACCATCCGCAAATAGCTATGATTAAAAAATTAGATTTTTATGATGCTAGAATATGTGTAGATGCTGAGAGAAGTTTTATGGCGACACTTAATGGAGATTGTCACGATTGTATAGGAGCATACGCTTATCTTGATAATGAACTTATGTTTATGACTGGAGTATACAGAGTAAATGGAAAAATAGTTAAAAAACAATTATCAGGAGATAAAAATGATTATATAAAACTAGGAGAAACTTTAGCAAAAAAAATACTTGGAAACAATTAGGAATGTAAAAAAATAAGGAGTGGATTCGAATGGGAAAGGTTTATTTAATGGGAGTTGGACCAGGAGACGAAGAACTTATAACACTTAAAGCAATAAGAGTACTTTCAAAATGTACAGCAGTTATGTATGATAGACTTGCAAGTACTAGTGTACTTAAATACCTAAAATCAGATTGTAGGATATATTATTGTGGAAAAGAGCCAGGATGTCATTATAAGACTCAAGAAGAAATAAATGATATGTTAATAACTCTAGCTAAAGAAGGTAATACTGTTGGAAGAATTAAGGGTGGAGATCCATTTGTATTTGGACGTGGTGGCGAGGAAGCTTTAGCTCTTATAGAAGAAAACATCGAATTTGAAGTTATACCGGGAATAACTTCACCAATTGCAGTATTAAACTATGCTGGAATACCTATAACTCATAGAGGAATAGCTCAAAGTTTTCATGTATTCACTGCAATGAGCGCAGAAAAATTAGATATCGATTGGAAGGCAGTTGCAAGCCTTGGTGGAACTTTAGTATTTATGATGGGATTTAAAAATATAGAAAAAATTGCGCAAAGTCTTATATTCAATGGATTAAGTAGGAGTACACCTTGCGCCGTAATAATGAGAGGGACTACATCTAAGCAAAAGAAGGTAGTAGGGACCTTAATAGATATTTTAGGTAAGGTAACAGAGGCAGAAATATCTTCTCCTTGTATAATTGTGATTGGAGAAGTAGTTAAATTTAATGATAAGTTTAATTGGTATGAAAAGAAACCATTATTTGGGAAGAATATCTGTATAACTAGATCAAAAGCCCAAGCAAAAGAATTAAGAGAAGAATTAATAGATTTAGGAGCAGAGGTACTTGAGATAAATTCTATTGAATTTAAAGATACTTCGAGTAACTTAGAAACATGTAAGGGAAGACTTACGGGTTATGATTTCATAACATTAACAAGTGTCAATGGAGTTAATTACTTTTTTGATTACTTAAGAGATATTAAATTTGATGTTAGAAAGCTTAAAGCTAAAATTGCAGCAATAGGACCAGCTACTGCAAAGGCCATTGAGAGCAGAGGTTTAATGCCAGATATTGTGGCAGATGATTTTGTTGCCGAGAGTTTGTTTGATAAAATGAGGGGTTATGTCAAAGAATACGACAAGGTGTTAGTACCTAGGTCAAAAGATGCAAGACCTTATTTGGTTGAAGCATTAAGAAATGTGGGATGCATCGTTGAGGAAATTTTCACTTATGAAACGGTTTGTGGCAAATTAAGATCTGATAATGAAATTAAGGATGTAGATGTAATAGTATTTACTTCGCCATCAACTGTGAAAAATATGATTAAGATGGTAGGTATTGAAACTGTACAATCTAAAAAAGCACTTGCTATAGGACCTATAACTGAAAAAGCATTATTGGACGTAGGTATAAAAGCCACTGTATGTGATGTTTTTAACATGGACGGTGTTATAAGTAAACTTTTATTAATGTAATGAAGATTTGACAGCATAAAATGTGGATAACATTAAAATATATTTAACTAGGGGTGGATAACTATGTTCAAAAGAAATAGAAGGTTAAGAGAAACAAAATATATAAGGGACTTAGTACGTGAAACAGTATTAACTCCATCAGATTTTATATTTCCTATATTTGTAGTAGAAGGTAAAAACATTAAAGAAGAGATATCTTCAATGCCAGGAAATTATCATTTTTCACTTGATAGAGTTCATGAGATTATCGAAGATGTTGAAGAGGCTGGAGTACGAGGAGTAATTTTATTTGGATTACCAGATCATAAAGATGAAGTAGGATGCGGCGCTTATGATAAAAATGGCATAATTCAAAGAGCGGTTAAAGAGATACGTGCAATATCAAAAGATTTAGTTATAATAACTGATGTATGTATGTGTGAATATACAAGCCATGGACATTGTGGAATACTCGACGGCAGAAAGGTTGATAATGATAAGAGTTTAAAATATATAGCAGAAATAGCATTATCTCATGCACGAGCTGGTGCTGATATGGTAGCACCATCTGATATGATGGATGGACATGTTGCGGCAATAAGAGAACTCTTAGATAATAATGGATATAAAGATGTATTAATAATGGCTTATAGTGCAAAATATTCTTCAGCATTTTATGGCCCATTTAGAGAAGCTGCTAATTCCTCGCCTCAATTTGGAGATAGAAAAACCTATCAAATGGATCCAGCAAATATAAGAGAAGCTATGAGAGAAATAGATGCTGACATTTGCGAGGGCGCAGATATCATAATGGTTAAACCAGCATTATCATATTTAGATGTAGTGAGATGGGCTAGGGATAGACATGATGTTCCAGTAGCAGCTTATAGTGTTAGTGGTGAATTTGCCATGGTAAAAGCTGCTGCAAAGATGGGATTTATTGATGAGAAAGCTATAGCTATGGAAATGCATTTATCTATGAAAAGAGCAGGAGCAGATATGATAATTACTTATTATGCAATTGATTTATGTAGGTGGCTTAAAGAGTAGTTGTGAACTTATAGTTTACTAAAGTCAAATATTTAGAAAAGAGGATATTACTATGAGAAATTTAGATATATTTAATGAATCAAAAAAGTATATGCCTGGTGGCGTTAACAGTCCGGTGAGAGCATATAAAGATGTAGCAGTAACCCCTCCTGTTATTAAAAAAGGTAAGGGTGCCTATATTTATGATGAAGATGGAAATAAATATATAGATTTTGTATGTGCGTGGGGTCCTATGATACTTGGACATTGTGATGAGGATGTAGTAAAAGCTATACAAAACACTGCAGCAGAGGCGATTGCCTTTGGCGCGCCTACAGAGATAGAATTAAAACTTGCAAAACACATTTGCTCAACTGTAGACAGTGTTGATATGATTAGAATGGTTAATTCGGGTACAGAAGCTACTATGAGTGCAGTAAAACTTGCACGTGGGTATACAGGAAGAAATAAAATGATTAAATTTGCAGGATGTTATCACGGACATGCTGGCGGATTTTTAGTTGAGGCTGGTTCTGGAGTACTTACTGAGGGAATACCAGGTTCTGCGGGCGTTCCTAAAGAAAGTATAGTAAACACATTAATAGCAAACTATAATGATATAGAAAGTGTAAAAGTTTTGTTTGAAAAATATAGTGATGATATCGCCTGCGTAATTATTGAACCAGTAGCAGGTAATATGGGCGTTATTCCAGCAGATAAAGAGTTTTTACTAGAACTACGAGAAATATGTGATAAATACAAGAGTCTACTTATTTTTGACGAAGTAATGAGTGGATTTAGAGTTGCATACAAAGGTGCTCAAAGTATATATGGAATACATCCTGATTTAATAACTTATGCAAAAATCATGGGAGGTGGACTTCCTTGTGGTGCATATGGTGGTAAGAAAGAAATAATGGAGATGTTATCACCTATGGGACCAGTTTATCAAGCTGGTACAATGTCTGGAAATCCAGTTGTAATGGCAGCAGGTTATGCAAGCTTAACAAAGCTTTATAACAACCCGGGTGTATACTCGGTTATGGAAAAACTTTCAGAAAAACTTCAAAATGGATTGCTTGAAATCGCAAAAGAAAAAGGTATACCTATGGTAGTCAATAGATGTGGTTCAATGCTTACAGCTTTCTTTACAAAGAAGAGTGAAGTGAAAAATTTTGAGGATGCTAAATCTTGTGATGCAAAATTATTTGCAAGATATTTTCAGCACATGATAAAAAGTGGAATAAACATTGCACCTTCCCAATTTGAAGCAATATTCTTAAACACTAAACATACGCAGAAGGATATTGAAGCATTCTTAGAGGCATTTAAGAGTTTTGAATTATAAGAAATTAATAAAAAAAGTGCTCAAGTGATTTGAAATTAATCACTTGAGCACTTTTTTTAATAAATATAGGTCATTAACGATTATGTAAATTATGTAAAAAAAAGAAAAAGTAGTATTATATAAATATATGTATAGTGAGTTGAATACTTTATAAAGAGAAAATAAATTGTGTTATAAAAAAATAACCATACATATCATATGGAAAATTATTGTGAAAGGAGTGTTTTTATGCAAACATCTGGATTTTTATCTGTTTTAGGTACACTTAATTCTATGTTAGTAGATCCTACTGGAATGAGTGGCTTTGCTATCGAATGTATGAAAGTTGTCGCAATTGTTACATTGCTATTTACGTCTCTACAATGTTTCCTCGGGTATAGATTATTTAAGGTTTGGGTTGCTGTTTGTGGATTTTTTATATTTGGAATAATGGGTGGAGTAGTCAGTAATGCTATTTCGGACAACGTAGGGATGACAATGATTATTGGCATACTATCTGCTTTGTTAGGTGCATTTATAGCATTTAAATTGTATAAAGTAGGTATTTTTATAGTTTGTGGTTTTATGGGATTCTTAATAGGATATATATTTACACGGACTATTACTGTAGGAATTATTATGGCATTGGTTTTAGGAGTATTAAATGTTTTTTTTGTAAAAACAATAATAATTATTTCCACAAGTATATCAGGTGGATTAATTGCCGGAATAAGTTTAGCTAGAGTATTAGGAATAAACAGTTTTGCAATTAGTATAAGTATAGGTATTTTGTTTGCTATATTTGGAATGTTAGTGCAATTTACAACAAATAGGAAAATCATTAATGCAAATGGAGGTAACTCACAAAATAATGCTCCAATTGTTTCATCAATAAAAGATTCATCTATAAAACAAAGTAGTGGTCTTTTGTCAAAAGTAAAAAATAAAATTGACATAGAAAATTCAGCTGTTATGGAAAAAGCAACTGGGATAACATTGGATGAAGTATCAGTGAATCTTGAGGGAGCATTATATTCTATTAAAGACTTAAAATATATCATGCCATTTGCTGAATATATTTTATACTTTGTATGCTTTATATCAATTATGTATCCTTTATTCATGGTTAAGGGGTTAATAGAGGGTAATATTACATTGTTACTAGTTATAGGCATCTTATGTTTTGCAAAGAAAAAGTATAATGCTATTGCTATATCCTTCTCACTTGTTACAATTTCGAAATTAGTAATGATAATAATGTTATCATATCCTATAGATAATTTACCTAGTGTATTAATTGATACAGTAGTTACAGGATACATTTCATTTGTAGCATTGAAATATTTTTTTAGATCAGAGAGTGTCATTAGTTGTAAAAATAGGGTGGTAGATTCGGTTAATAAAAAAATGATAAATGGAAAGAAGAAAATAAAAAAGCTACATCAAAAAAATGAGCTTAAAGATAGTATTCGTTGCTTAAACTGCGGTGAAATGAACAATGTAACTAATAATTTTTGTAGAAACTGTGGTGAAAAATTATCTGAGAAAATAAAGTGAAAAATAAGTTTCTTATAAATTAAATGAACATTTCTGAAATATATATTTCTGTTGTATAATAGAAATATATATTGTAGGGAATAAATTAGGAGGTGCTAAATATGAAGTTTATTAAGGATGACGAATTTATACGAGGCAATTGCCCAATGACTAAGGAAGAAGTAAGAATATTAAGTGTAGTAAAGCTAGAGCTTGAAGAAAATTATAGGGTAATAGATATAGGTGCTGGAACGGGATCCGTAAGTATTCAGATAGCTTTGATATGTGAAAAGGGTGAAGTTATAGCTATAGAAAAAGATAATGAGGCATTAGAAGTTTTAAAACAAAATAAAGTAAAGTTTAAGGCGAGTAATCTTCAGATAATAAAGTCAGAGGCTATGGAGACAGAGGCAAATATAAAAGGAGAATTTGATGCTATATTTGTTGGTGGAAGTGGTGGGAATATAGCTGAAATTATTGAAAAATATGGAGATAAACTTAAAAAAGGCAAAAACATTGTTTTAAATTTTATAACTATAAATAATGTATACAAGGCTATGGAAGCTTTAAAGAGCTTAAATTATAAAGTTGAATGTGTACAAATCCAAGTAAGTAAGACAAAAGGGAAGAGTTATATGTTGATGGCTAATAATCCCATATTCATTGTGACTGGGAAAAAGCAATATGTGTAAGGGGCGGTAGTATTATGGGATATGGTAAACATTTCAAAGGTGGGTTTAATTTTAAAGTGATCTTTATATCTTTAATGGTAATTGTTATATTTGTGTTAGGAATTGGTATGTATAAAGCAAAAGCAAATGGTAAAATAGTACATATAACTAATCAAAAACAAATGAAGGAAGATAAAATTCTTCCACAAAAATCTATAAAATATAAAAATAAAATATGGTATGCCATTGGTGATAGCATTACAGCACAAGACATATACCCAAAATACTTAAAAGAAGATTTGAAATTGAAAAGTTATGTTAATGATGGTATTATTGCTCAACAATTAGGTACAATGGCTGACAGAGTAACGTCTAAGAAACTAGCTGAAGTTGATTTGGTTACAGTATTTGGTGGAACCAATGATTATAGAAATGGAAAAGAATTAGGTACAATTAATGATGATGGGAATATTGATACTTTTTATGGAAATATACAGAAAGTAATTAATAAAATAAGAATTGCAAATCCAAGGGTTGAACTTGTTTTTATGACACCAATAAAGAGAGGTAAGTTTGGAGATCAACCAATATATCCCTCTCCCAATAGTAAAGGAATAAAATTAGAACAATATGTACAGGCTATAAAAGATGTATGTTCTAAAAATTCTATAAAAGTAATAGACTTATTTACTTTAAGTGGAATAGATAAAAGTAATTTATCTATTTATACACAAGATAATCTTCATCCAAATGAAGCAGGTAGTAAAATGATCGATCTAGTTATACAAAAGGAATTAGAAAAATAAGTTGTTTAACCATAGAAATATAGGAGAGGAATAATGGGGAATGTTTTAAAAAAAGTAGGTATAGGTATAATTATAATTATTGGAATCTTGTTAATAATTATTTTAATTATTTTTATTATTAACAAAATCAAGTTAAAACAAGAGTCTAATTTATTTAGACCATTAGGCAAAATGGTTACAGTAAATAAACATCAGATGCATGTTTATACTGAAGGTAAAGGAGAAGTCACTTTAGTATTTATGGCAGGAGGAGGAACTTGTTCTCCAACCTTGGATTTTAGAAGTTTATATTCAAGGCTAAGTGATAATTATCGTATTGCAGTTGTTGAGAAAGCAGGATATGGATTTAGCGAAACTGTTGATATTTTAAGAGATATAGATACAGTACTAGAAGAAACAAGAAAAGCTTTAATTTTAGCTGGAGAAAAAGCACCATATGTATTAGTTCCTCATTCCATATCTGGTATAGAGGCACTCTATTGGGCAAAAAAGTATCCAGATGAGATTACAGCTATTGTAGGATTAGACCCAGCTGTTCCAGCTGCATATGAGAACTTTCAAATGCCAAATAAAGTTGTTTTAAACTTGTCTGCATTTGCCGCTAAAATTGGATTAACGCGTTTTATACCATCTATTTGTAATAGCTCAGCAGCAATTAAATATGGTTCTTTAACAGATAATGAAAAACAAATATATAAAGCAATTTTTTATAGAAAAACGGCTACAAAAACAATGTTAAATGAGTGTATCTCTATGACTTTCTCATGTGTGAATCCAAATAAGAGATTGAAACATGAAATTCCTTTAAGAAATTCTAATCTCTTGCAAATATGAAATTCTTTTTCACTCACATTCTGCTTGCAGCCGGTTCGCTAGACTTCCTTGCTGGAATTCTTACAAGAATTTTATATTTGCAAAAGAAGAATTTTAAATGGAATTTCAATTGTTTCTGCTCTTCTTATTTGGAGTCACTTCCAGAGAAGTCATATTATGTAGTATCATAATGAATGTAAGAGTGATGGCATATAAAAAAATAATAAACTCAATTGTGAAAATAAAATAATGCTATATTCATAATATAATGTTTAACATTGCGGAGGCGTTAATTAATGAAAAATAGGATAAAAGAATTTCGTGAATCGCTCGGATTAACACAAGAACAATTAGGAAAACTTGTAGGTGTATCCAGACAAGCAATTAATTCCATTGAAACAGAAAAATTTGAGCCGTCTATATGGTTAGCCTATGATATTTGTAAGACATTTCATAGTCCTATAGAGGAAATTTTTCTGTTTAAAGAAAGTGTAAGAAAATCAAGAGCACAACAAAGTAGGGGTGTAGTTTAAATGGCATTAAGACAAATTAGACTTTTCGATGATGAAATATTAAGAAAAAAGAGCAAAATAGTTAAAGTGGTAGATAATAAAATAAGACAGATACTAAATGATATGGCAGAAACTATGTATAATACAGAAAATGGTGGAGGGTTAGCAGCCCCACAGGTAGGTATATTAAAACGATTAGTTGTAATAGATATGGGTCAAGGACTTATAAAACTAGTTAATCCAAGGATAATTGAGCATGAAGGAATTCAAGAAGTTACAGAGGGATGTTTAAGCATTCCAAATACATTTGGAAAGTTAAAAAGACCTGCAAAGATTACGGTACAAGCATTGGATGAAAATGGTAATGAGATTATATTGACTGGTACAGGAAATTTAGCGAAATGTTTTTGTCATGAAATAGACCATTTAGAAGGTATTCTTTTTACTGATTTAGTTACTGAATATATAAAGTAATGTTATTTAACATATATAATTATAATAAGGTCTTATTGTTTTAAGGAGGTTTAATTTGAATAAGATAAATAATTTAATTATAGAAATGTTTGATTTTGATGAAGGTGCGCCAGAATTAATTCAACATTTTATAAAGGTACATGAGTTTGCTAAGCTAATTGGAGACATGGAAGAAATTACATCTAATGTTATGGAGATCTTAGAGGTGGCAGCCATTGTTCATGACATAGGGATTAAAGTTTCTATGAAAAAATATGGGAAATGTAATGGTAAGCTTCAGGAACAGGAAGGACCTAGTTATGCAGAGAAATTATTAAACAGACTTGAATTTAATAAGGAGGTAATTGAGAGAGTGAGTTATCTAGTAGCTCATCACCATACTTATTCAAATATTGATGGGATTGATTATCAGATTTTAGTAGAGGCTGATTTTCTTGTAAATTTATATGAAAATAATAATGATAAAGAGACTATACAAAATACTTATAACAAAATTTTCAAAACTGGAGCAGGACGAAAACTTTGTTGCCATATGTTTATGATAAAAGACTAAAACTTACTAAAGATAAGTTATGTATAGACAAGTAAATCTATACCAATTTTCAAATCAATATATATTCATAAGATTATTAGAATTATCTTAGTGTTATATAATTCGTCCGCCGCTTTTTTATCCAAAGGATTGGATTCCAGTTTTTTTAGGGTTGGTATTAATATAGTTAAGTCCTTTGTATCTAATAATTTATTTAAATTTGAATTATTAGTTAAAACATCTTTTAACATTGTTAATGATGCTAATAAATCATCATTTTTCTCATAATAAGATGTAAGTGGATAAAAACTACATACGCAGCCTAAATCATATGATAATAAACTTACATCAACCACTCTATCATATTTTGAAGTCTTTAAGTTTTCAATAATATTATCTATACCGTCAAGATACATATTAAAATACATTTCATTATTCTGTTGTTTTTGTTTTAATTGAAATCTATTATTGGTAAATTGAAAAATATTTATGCATAAAGAAAATACCATTAATGACAGAATATGTTTGTTTTAGAGCCCATAAGTACCTCCATATTTAATCTGTAGTTTCTGTGAATTTAAAATCAACTTTTATAATAAGTATATCATACAGATAAATATTATAAAGCGCTATGGGATTCCATTAAAGATTGTAAAATATAAAAGAAGAATAATCTATATGTGTATATGAAGTCAAACATATTGATATAGTGCTTAAAATGCTGGAACCTTTGAGTAAAACTGATTTTTTTGAATAAATGGAGTTTTGCTACAAAATATGAGCAAATTGATTAATAAATGATACATATAAAAATATAATTATGATTCCATGTATGAAATAGTTATTATTGAAAAGTATAGTATAGAAAGGGGAGTGTTAAATGAGTAGTAAATTAACTGCAACTAAATTGAAAATGGACGCTCTTGGGAATAATGATATAGAAGCAGGAGCTGAAATTTATAGCAATCCTGAAATAAAAAACAAAATAAAGAATAAACTAATAAAGAAAGAGCCTAAATAGGGCTCTTTCTCATGTTTGGGGTGAAAGGCAGCGTTAACCAGTCATGATTTCCTACAATACAATTTCGTTCCAAAGGAACGAAGAGCCCCTTCTTTTGAATATAGAATACATAACAAAATGAACTTCCTCCGAAAGTGACTCCAATAAGAAGTGCAGAAACAATTGAAATCCCATTTAGAAATTCTTCTTTCGCTAATAGAAAATTCTCGTAAGTCTGGCAGAAGGCCAGGCTAGTGAACCGGCTGCAAGCCGAATGTGAACGATAGAGAATTTTATATTCGCAAAAGATTAGAATTTCTTAATGGTATTTCATGTTTCAAACTCTTATTGGAGTAACGCAGGAGGAAGTTCATAGGACTACACTTTTTTATTTTGAAGTTAGGTACCCTTCATTCATTAGAAGCTCAGCAGATAATACTGCGCCACCCGCTGCACCGCGTAGAGTGTTGTGAGATAAACAAACAAATTTATAATCAAATATTTTGTCCTCGCGTAGTCTACCAAGTGATATTCCCATACCTTTTTCAATATTCCTGTCGAGTCTTGTTTGAGGTCTATCATTTTCTTCAAAGTATGTTAAGAAATGATCAGGAGCAGTTGGAAGCTTCAAATCTTGTGGTTTTCCTTTGTAAGTTGCCCATTTTTCTAAAATAGTTTCTTTTGATGGTTTATTTTCAAAGGAAACAAACACTGCAGCTAAGTGACCATCAGCAACAGGGACACGTATACATTGAGTTGAAATTATAGGGTCCTTTGCATTAACTACTTTATCATTTTCTATATGGCCCCAAATTTTAAGTGGTTCTTGCTCACTCTTTTCTTCTTCTCCACCTATATATGGAATAACATTATCAAGTATTTCTGGCCAGTCTGAGAAAATCTTACCAGATCCAGATATAGCTTGATATGTGCAAACTAATATTTTTGTAGGCTTATATTCTAGAAGAGCACTTATAGCAGGAACATAACTTTGAATTGAGCAGTTGGGTTTTACTGCAATAAAACCTCTTTTAGTTCCCAGTCTCCTTCGTTGTGCATCAATTAATTTGAAATGGTCTGAATTTATCTCAGGAATAACCATTGGAACATCTGGAGTACTTCTATGTGCAGAGTTATTTGAAACTACAGGAGTTTCAGCTTTTGCATATTTCTCCTCAATTTCACGTATCTCATTTGCAGGCATATTAACAGCGCAAAATACGAAATCTACCTCACTGCTTATAACATCCACTTCGTTTATGTTTTTTATTACTATGTTTTTGACGTTTTCAGGCATTGGGACATCCAATTTCCATCTTTTATTTACTGCGTCATAATAAGTTTTACCCACAGAGTTCTCACTAGCAGCAATAACAGCTATTTCAAAATAAGGGTGATTTTCAAGTAGTGTAACAAGACGTTGACCAACGAATCCAGTTCCACCTAATAATCCGACTTTTAGTTTTTTCATTGTATTAATACCTCCGATTCTAATGATGTACAAATGTGTAAAATTATAATTATTACACATGAATATATTCATATTCATGTTTTACTAGGAATAGTAATAATAAACAGAAAAAAAATATATATGTTACTATTATAAATGATTATAATGTTTAAAAGTATATACTTCAAGTAATTTATTATATAGAATGGGTAGGGATAACAAATTTGTAGCTTTATAATCAAGTAATAAGTTATAGAACTTTTTATAAAAGTCTAAGAGAAATGGGGAATTAAATTGGCTAAAAATGATAAAAATAAAATTAAACTTTATGGATTTAACAATTTAACAAAATCATTAAGTTTTAATATTTATGATGTTTGTTATACAAAAACAATTGAGGATAGAAAAAAATATATAGAATATATCGATGAACAATATAATGCTGAGAGGTTAACAAAAATTCTCACTGATGTTACGAAAATGATAGGCGCTAGTGTTCTAAACATTGCAAAGCAGGATTATGATCCTCAAGGAGCAAGTGTGACATTACTCATTTCAGAGGAAGAAATTCCATTATATGTGGTAGATCCTTCTTGTAATAGAGGTATTCTAACGCCAATACGGGAGAATATTGTAGGACATTTAGATAAAAGTCATGTAACGGTGCATACTTATCCGGAAAGCCATCCACAAAATGATATAAGTACCTTTAGAGTGGATATAGATGTAGCCACTTGTGGTGAAATATCACCATTAAAAGCTCTAAATTATTTAATAGATAGCTTTGATTCAGATATTATCACTATTGACTATAAAGTTCGTGGTTTTACCCGCGATATGGATGGCAAAAAACATTTTATAGATCATGAAATTAATTCTATACAAAATTATATTGCTAAAGAAACAATAGCTAGATATACATTAATGGATATGAATATATATCAATCTAATATATTTCATACAAAAATGATATTAAATGATTTTGAACTTGATAATTATTTATTTGAGATTAAACAAGAAGATTTAAATGAGGATGAAAAAGTAAATATTGTTGCAAAACTTGAAAAAGAAATGAAAGAAATATTTTATGGTATGGATATTTCTAACGATTAATGTTATATTAAACATATATAGTAAAAATATATAGTAAATGAATAAAAAGCATGTTTAAATAAATGACAATTAATGATTTTGTTAGCTATTTAAATGTGCTTAAATAATAAAAGTAACCATATCAATTAAACGATTTCATACTTATGGAAATAAAAATAATTAATTTATTAATTATTTATTAAAATAAAATACAGTTTTTACCACAGCTTTACTATAATATATGGTATAATTTAGAATATGTAGTAAATATGTTATTAAAAACATTTAAAACAAATAAAAACAAATTAAGTAAAATTTTGTTTGTTTAAGAATTTAACATCAGGACATTTATGTTTTATTGATTTGCTTACTATTATATGAATTAAAGCATATTAATATAAATTATAATTTGTTTAGGTTTTGAGGGAGAGAGGTAGTCATGAATAACGTAGAAGCTTTCTTATTACATAAAAATGAATTTGATAGTTACAAATTTATGGGATGTAAACTTATAACAAAAGATGGGGAAAAGGGGGCTGAATTTTCAGTATGGGCACCAAGTGCAAAAGAAGTTATGGTGGTAGGAGATTTTAATAATTGGGATGGGTTTTATCATTCCATGAAAAACATACAAAAATCAGGTTTCTTTAATATTTTTATAAAAAATATTAAAGATGGTGATTTATATAAATATAAAATAATAACAAGTAAGGGAAAATCACTTTTTAAGGCTGACCCCTATGGATATTTTTCCGAGGTAAGACCTAATACCGCATCAATTGTAACGGATTTAAAAGGATATCTGTGGGATGATAAGAACTGGATGCTACAAAGGAAAAAAAGAAAGCCTTATGATATGCCTCTCAACATATATGAATTGCATCTTGGTTCTTGGGCTCGTGATGATAATAATAAATTTTATTCGTATAGGGAAATTGCAGACAAGCTTCTTAGCTATGTATTATACATGGGATATACTCATATTGAGTTGTTACCAGTTATGGAACATCCATTAGATGATTCTTGGGGGTACCAAATTACAGGTTATTTCTCTTTGACTAGCAGATTTGGAAGTCCAAAAGATTTTATGTGGTTTGTAAACAAATTTCATCAAAACAATATAGGAATTATATTGGATTGGGTTCCAGGACACTTTTGCACGGATGAACATGGTCTTTATAAATTTGATGGAACGGATTTATTTCAATATGATAATCCAGAGCTTGGTGAAAATTATGACTGGGGTACTGCAAACTTTGATTTGGGAAAAGGCGAAGTTCGTGAGTTCCTTATTTCAAACGCAATGTTTTGGTTTGAATTATATCATATTGATGGACTGAGAGTAGATGCTGTTTCTAACATGTTGTATCTAGATTATGGGACAAGGCATGGTATGAATCTTAAAAATAATAAGGGGACTAATATAAATTTAGAAGCTGTATCATTTCTAAAAGAGCTAAATGAGATTATATTTAGAAATTATCCAAATGTACTAATGATTGCAGAGGAATCTACATCATGGAGGGGAGTAAGTTCACCTACGAGTGTTGGCGGTCTTGGATTTAACTATAAGTGGAATATGGGCTGGATGAATGACATGCTAAAATATATGCAACTAAATAGTAATGAAAAGAAAGCTCAACATGAGTTAATAACATTCTCATTAATGTATGCTTTTTCTGAAAATTATATATTGCCTTTATCTCACGATGAAGTTGTTCATTGTAAAAAGTCACTATTAAGTAAAATGCCATTTGATTATGATTATAAGTTTTCTAGTTTAAGGCTTTTTTATGGGTATATGATGGCGCACCCAGGTAAAAAAATATTATTTATGGGAGGTGAGTTTGGTCAGTTTATTGAATGGGATCCGAATAAAGGTTTGGATTGGCTTCTTTTAGAGTATCCTATGCATAAAAAGCTTCAGCAATATACTAAAGCGTTAAATGAATTTTATAAAGGTGAAAAAGCTTTATGGCAAAATGATCACACTAGTGATGGATTCGATTGGATTGATTCTAATAATTCTAATCAAAGTATAATTTCATTCACAAGGATAGCGTACGATAAGGATGATTATTTAATAGTAGTTTGCAATTTTTCACAGGTTTCGTA
>NZ_CALEVF010000219.1 GCF_937920395.1 uncultured Clostridium sp.
CCATTTTTTCTACAGTTTCGCTAGGAAATCTTTCTGTAACATCTATTTCCGCAGCCAAAGGTTTAACTTCGTTTAATGCGAATTCACTTACCATCTGTTTTACAAATTGTTGTTCTTTTGTCAATGTAAAATTCATGAACCTTCCTCCTCGTTATTCTGTGAAGTAGCTTAGCTACTCGTCTTTTAACTCTTAAAAGAATAGGTAGCTAAGCTACCTATTCTTTTAACATAGTACTTAAATTACTTATTTTTAAAGCATTTTTCGGTTTTTTCAAGAAATGCTGTCATTCCACTGCTTTGGTCCTCAGTCGAGAAACATTCTCCGAATATTTCTGATTCATATGAAAGTGCTGAGTCTATGTCTAATTGCATTCCCTTATTAATTGCTGCTTTACAAAGACTTACAGCAATAGGTGCTTGTCCTGCAATTGTGTTTGCAAGTGCTTTAGCTTCTACTAAAAGATCTTCAAGTGCAACTACCTTATTAACAAGTCCAATTCTTAATGCTTCTTCTGCATTAATAATTTTAGCTGTGTATATTAATTCTTTAGCCATTCCAAGTCCTACAAGTCTAGAAAGTCTTTGAGTACCTCCAAAACCAGGAGTTATTCCAAGGCCTACCTCAGGTTGACCAAATTTTGCTTTTACAGATGCTATTCTAATATCGCAAGCCATAGAAAGCTCACATCCTCCACCTAAAGCAAAACCATTTACTGCAGCTATTACAGGTTTTTCTAGTGTTTCTAGTTTTCTAAACACTTTATTTCCTAGATTTCCAAATCTTCTACCACCCAATACATCAAGATCCTTCATCTCAGCAATATCAGCACCTGCAACAAATGCTTTTCCAGCTCCTGTTATAATTACTGCGTAAATCTTGTCATCATTAGCAATTTCATCTATTGCTAAGTCTAGCTCTTTTAATGTTTCTGAATTTAATGCATTTAGAGCCTTTGGTCTACTAATTGTAAGTACTGCAACTTTGTCTTCCTTTTGAAGAACAATATTTTTGTATTCCATAACAATCCACTCCTTACGAATTAATCTATAAATTAGCTATTTGTTAATAATATAACAAATAAAACTAAATATAACATGAGGCCATCCACCTCAATTACATTATATATCTTTGAGGTAATTATATCAACAAGAAATAATTGTTTTTTATAAGTAGGTCCTATCATTCATTAAACAACTAAGCGTTAAGAGGCTCTCACTCAAATGTACATTTTCAACAATTATTTCTTTAGGTACATCTAAATCCACAGGTGCGAAATTCCATATACCCTTAACCCCATTTTCTACCATCATGTCACAAACTGTTTGAGCACTGTTTTCTGAAACACAGATTACCCCTATGTCTATTGGCGTAGTTTTAAGAAAACCTACTAATTCATCTATGTCTATTACTTCAACGTCTCTAATTTTGAGTCCTATAAGCTTTGGATTAACATCAAAAATACCTGCCAAATTAAAAGCTAACCTTTCAAAATTGGTATAATTGGCAATAGCCTGACCAATATTACCTGCACCTATTATGATCATTTTGTATTCTTTTGACAGTCCCAGTATACCATTAATCTCATTTAATAATTCTTTAACATTATAACCGTATCCCTGCTGTCCAAAATCTCCAAAACAGTTCAAGTCTTGTCTGATTTGAGATGCCGTAAAACCAATTCTCTCACCTAACTCTTTTGAGGATATTCTGTCTACATCAGTTCTTAAAAGTTCTTTTAGATACCTATTGTATTTAGGCAATCTTCTAATAACTGCCATCGATATATTTTTTTTTCTTTCCACGATTTACACTCCTCTGTGAATATCATAAATTTCATACTATCAATTTTAACACACATTATGGGTCAATATAACCTTTTATCTCAAATTTGATAATTATTATACAATATCAACCACTTATAGTTTTTTTATACTATTTTTTTAAATTAATGTTATATATATTTATTTTTTTCTACAATAACTTTAATATAAATAGTACAATAATGTATGAATGAGTTTAATTAATATTTATTAATTTTAATACTACGCTGGAGGGAAGGTGATATTTATGATAGTTCTAAGTTGCAAAGATATTCACAAAAGTTATGGTATAGATGTTATTTTAGACAAAATAACATTAAGTATAAATGAAGGTGAAAGAATTGGTTTTATTGGTGCTAATGGAGCCGGCAAGTCTACACTTTTCAAAATACTTACCTCTCAATTGGACCATGATGATGGTGAATTATTTATAGATAAAAATAAAAAACTAGGTTATTTATCCCAAAATTTATCATTAGATATAACAAATACTATATATGAGGAAATACTATTAGTATTCGATAATTTATTAAACCTTGAGAAAAATCTCAAAACTCTAGAAATAAAAATGAGTTTACCTTATGATGCTTCAAAAGAAGATTATCAAAATAAGATTATAAAAGAATATACATTAACTTCTGAGCTTTACAATAACAGAGGTGGATATACCTATAAAGCTAAAATAAGTAGAGTTCTTAAAGGACTTGGTTTTCTTGAAGATGATTATGATAAACCAATAAATATATTAAGCGGAGGTCAAAAAACCAGGGTTGCCCTGTGTAAATTATTACTTAAAAACCCTGATATACTGCTACTCGATGAACCTACTAACCATTTAGATTTAGATGCTATAGAGTGGCTCGAAGATTACCTTAAATCTTATAAAGGAACTATGTTTATTATTTCACATGATAGATTTTTTTTAGATACTATTACCAATAAAACTTTTGAACTCATTAATGGCCATGTAGATTGTTATAATGGAAGTTACACGAGTTTTATTGAATTAAAAAAAATAAATTATGAAATTCAATTGAAAGCATACCATGTTCAACAATCAGAAATAAAAAGGCAAGAAGATATTATAACTAAATACAGATCCTTTAATAGAGAAAAAAGTGTAAGGGCTGCTGATAGCAGGCAAAAATCTCTGGACAAAGTTGAACGAATTCACACTCCAGATAAAGATCCACGTGACACTAGAATTAAATTTGAAACAGAAATTAAAAGCGGTAATGATGTTCTTCATATCGAGAATTTATCAAAAAGTTTTGGAGATAACCTTTTGTTTGAGCATCTAAATCTAGACATAAAAAGGTCAGAAAAATTCGCTCTTATTGGTGAAAACGGAAGAGGTAAAACTACTCTTTTTAAAATTATAATGGATCAAGTACCTTCTGATACTGGCATAAAAATATTAGGTAAGAACGTTTTTGTAGGATATTATGACCAAGAGCAGTCAAATTTAAATCCAGAAAAAACTATAATAGATGAAGTATGGGATGAATTTCCAAAGCTTACTACCACAGAGGTTCGTACAGCACTAGCTGCATTTCTATTCATTGGCGAAGATGTATTTAAAATTATCGCAACCCTAAGCGGTGGAGAAAGATGTAGAATTAATCTTCTAAAGATAATGTTATCTAAAGCAAACTTCTTATTACTAGACGAGCCAACAAATCACTTAGATATTATGTCCCGTGAAGCCTTAGAAGATTCAATACTAGGATATGATGGCACCGTTGTCGTAATTTCACATGACAGATATTTTTTAAACAAAGTAATTACTAGAATACTCGAATTAAATCAGGATGGCCTCAAAGAGTATTTAGGAAATTATAGTTATTATATAGAAAAAAAGAAAAATCCCCTAAGATTTAAGTTAGAAGAAGAACAAGAAGGTATGTCAAAAACTCAAATTAACTTTGATAAAAAAAAGAAACGAGAAGAAGATAAACTGGAGAAACAAAAGAAACTGGATTTTAAAGAACTGGAAGATAAAATTACATCACTAGAAAAAGAAATAGAAAAATTAAACAATGACCTATGCCTTGAAGAAGTTTATTCAAGTCCAAGTAGAAGTGTTGACACAAATAATCAACTTTCAAATGTAAAAAAAGAACTTGAAGAACTTTATGCAACATGGGAAGTTGCAGTATCTGAAGAAGAATAAAACAAGAGTTGCATCATTCACAGCTCTTGTTTTATTATTAATTATTAAAGTTTTGAGCGATTAAAGGTTCCTTCTTTAATAGTAATTGTTCTTTATTCTTTATTACAAGGGGTTAGCTCACCGCATATTTTACATTTTTCTTTACATTTAACTTCATCTTTAAATGTATTTAATTTTAAAGATGAATTATTAGAAGATACAAAATTATCATCTATAATTTTTTCATCACATAATGTACAAATATTTTCATCTTCAAGTACTTTTGACATAGTATCATCTCCTTATGTTAATATATTCTACAAATGTACCGTATATACCTTTTAAAATCATACAAAATAATTATTATATGTGGCTAAATTGTTGCCCCCTCTAATAAAACTTTAATGTTGTCACTATAAATCTTATTAAATTGACTTATGGGAAGAGGGTTTTGTCCAAGTCCAACTTCAATGGTATACCCGGGTCTTCTAAATTTTTCAATGAACCAATCTTTATATCCTGCATAGCTTGTAATTCCAGTTGTTTCTCCTAGATTATAACCACTTAATTGCGAAAAAATTATTGCTATTGCTCTAGCTTCGGAATTTGCTAAATTTTGAAAATTCCAGTAAATTAGTTCACCTTGAGTATGATACGCTATTACTAATCTAAATTTATTGTTTCTTGTAAGATTTGCTACAGCTTTAGATTCCGTTTCAGACTCTGGCGAGGTACCTGAATATCTAGTAGGACCTGGTCCATATATTCCATAACTTGCTTCTGCATTCTTTGATTCTTGCCACATAGCATCATAGTTATGATTAAGATCTACTCCTCGGATATTAGCACTCCAATTTTTAGAAAAATCTAAGCTTCCATTATTCCACTTAATTAAATCATTATAATAGGGATTACTTCTCTCTAGACCATTAAGCACTAAATCTACTCCGTCTGGGTTAACCATTGGCATAACATATATAGTGCTTGAACGAAATATATCCCTAGCATTATAACCTTCTATATTCTGCCCCATTGCATATGCTTTAGCAAAATTCTCAATAAACTTCATTAGAAGCACAGAGGTTATCCATTCAATTGCATGATGTGAGCCATTATAAAATACTTTGCTTGGTCCATTCCCTAATTTCACATAATAGATTTCTTTCCCAAGTTCACTCTTGCCAGCACTCTCAAGTTCAATAAATGGGTATCTAGCTTTTAGCCCTTCTAAATCTTTTTTCATAATATCATAAGTATAATCAATATTTGTATAAACCACATCCAGGGAGTATGGAACAATTATTACTTCACCAACTTTCAAACTATTAGCATTAATTTTAGGATTTGCAGTAATTATGCTTGCGAGCGGAGTGTAATAACGTTTTGCTATAAGATATAGAGTGTCTCCCGGTTTAATTCTATAAGTATCATAACCTAATAAAAATCTGTTCATAAGTTTATAAGTATCAGTATCCACTTCACCTGTAGGTAATAATCCAAAATATTTTTGAAAACTTTTTACAACACCTGCAGTTCGCGGTCCGTAAATCCCATCTATTATACCAACATCATAACCCAACTTATTAAGCAATGCTTGTATCTCTGATACCATTGTTCCTTTCGAACCTATTTTTAGGGTTTCCAAATTTACCCTCCTAAAATTTCTTATGATACTATCATATTCAGTGATATAAGATATGTTACTTCTTAATAAAATAACCATAAAAATAATAAGCCTAGAAATTACTTCTACGCTCATTATTAAACAATTTTTAATTTTAGATTATAAATTTATTTTCTTTTTGTTTTATTTGTTTCCTTTATTTTACTTACGATATATTCATAACCATTTTCAGAATGTGGTATCAAACAAGACGAACAATCTTTAATGCCATTTACAAATTTTCCATTGCCCCCACACTGCGAAAGAAAGTACAGAGGGCAATAACAAAAGAGACAATTAAATTTTTCATCGTTTTTAACTTCATGGCATGGGAAATATTCACATTCTTTATTTCTAAAAAACTTATAATTATTATCCATATTTAATACTCCTTATCCAATTAATTTATATACACCTTGTCCTAAATAAGTTAATACGATAATTATTAACATTGATAACACCACTTGAAGTGTCCCTTTCTTTAAAGAAAAAGAAAAATTTATTTTGTGTTTTTTATAAGCTATATTTTTTTTACTACTTAATGCATTACCCTTATGTACTACTTTAGGATGAGGATACATAATTTCACTTTTTAAGTATGCAGCTATGCTTATAATTAAAATAAATATTGATAAAATTCTTGTAATATAAAAAAAATTAAACTTCATAGAATAAGCTATAAATATAGATATTGGTATAATACAACCTAGTAACATAACTAATTTACTAACTATTAATTCTGGTACCGTTTTTACATGAATTTTTGTTTTTTTAGGCTTATAAGAATTTTTCTTTTTCATAATAACCCTTCTTCCATATTTTTTAAAATTCATATCTATTATACCAAATTTTTAAATATTTGTTAACATAAATTTAATAAATGCAAACTATATTTTACTAATTTTCATATCCTTTAAATCCTAAAAAACTACCATATTATATATGTCTATATCTTCCAATACTGTTTGGTCTGAAATAAGTTCCTTAGGAAATTGTTTAGACAAAGTTTGTCTAAACTCTTTAAGTTGCACCACAGAAAGTTCCTTTTTCTTTGGAAGTGTATTTTCTACCTTAATAAGCTTTCCATCATTTAACTTATATATAAATCTGTCTTCAACAATACTTAAATTACTTTCACCATCAAATTTCAATTGCCCAGCTATCTCACCACTTATAATTACTTTGTTTAGACTACTTATTCCATTTCTTTCACTATCAATTTTACCTACATTAAGATATGCAATAGCTTTACCATTTATATCTTTTTCACCTTCCACCCAACTTCTAAAAGCAATCATTTTCTTATCTTTAGATATTACAGCATCATATATTTGTTCCTTAACATTTTTTATCTCAAAAATTTGTTTACCGTTAATATATAAATTAGCTCTTGGCTGTGGAAATATGTGTGGAGTATTGCTATAAATAATGTCTTTCTTATCTGAACTAACATCTCTAATTGTTCCTTCACAAGACATTAACTCTGCTTTGCTTTTTATATTATACACTGAATAACCTGAAACGGAAGGATTTATGTGCCCTGTAACTAAAATATCTTCATTATCTATCCATTTAAGTTCAACAATTTGTTGTAGATTTTTATTATTAATAACAATATCTGTTAACTTTCCAGTTTTAATATCATAAATAATTACATGAGGAGGATATATAGGTTCCCCCGAATTAAAATATCTAAATACAATTTTTGTTTTATCTGGAGAAATTTCTGATAAATCTTTTAATTTTGAACTATCTCCTAGAGATTTAATCTTCCTATTTATCACATTATAAAGATATAGATTATTTCCTTTTTCAAATGCTATCTCAGTTAACTTTGTTTTATTTATATTTTGATCTTTATTAGATGAATTGTCTTTATTTTCATTACTTTTTTTTATTTTGTTTGAACAAGATATTACTGCAAATATACTTAGAAATAAGCATATTGATATAATTAATAGCTTAAACAAAGTTTTTGTTATTTTTGGGTGCCTTGTCATAATATTGCTCCTCGTTTAAATTCGTAAGAATAATAGTTATTTTAAATCATTGAAACTGAGATAATTATACTCTACTTATATTATTGTATCAACTGGGAAACTTTGTTTTTTGAGTCATTTTTTTAATTATAATCAATAAACCATTTTACATAAATGAAAAAAAATAGCATCAGATTATTTAACCTAATGCCTCTAATTATTTAAATACTTTTTATTTATTATTTTTAAAGATAGTCTACACAATCTTTGACAAGTGAGTATACTATAATATAAAAATGTTTAAAAGATGTAATTTATGAAAAAACTAGAAGAATACAGTCCTACTGAATTGGCAACACTGGCAACAATCCTAGGAATTATTATTGCATCTAAGTTCGATGTTGACCAACAAAATGTAGTAGCCAATTTTTTATTCAGTGTGGCTCAAAGCATTTTTATAATTGCAACTCAACTTTCTAATCTTCAAGCAAAAGAAGACGCTCAAAATACAAGTGATACAAATACTACTTCAAGTAATACAAATAAAAATTTACAAAAACAGATAGATGAACTTAAGAATCTTATGAAAGACTTTGGAGAGGATACTATTCTTTAAGCTATTACACAAAAATGGAGGTGTACATGTAAATTTTACATACTATATTTAATTTAATTCATAAATATTGATATATTTATGAATTACTAATGTTATATAATATCAAAGCACCCATTATTATAAAAGAAGCACCCCAGATTGCTTTAACGCCGATATTTAATGTTAGTATTCCACCTAAAACCGCTCCTAATAAAAATGAAAAAACAATTGTAAAAAGTCGAATAGTACGAATAGCCGCCTCATGGTCCTTTTGGGTAAAAGCAATATATGCCTCCCTTGCAGCTGATCGTAAATTACCCGTGGACATAGTTGAGCTATATGGCGAATCTGCTATTTTAGAAAATGAACATACTTGAATCGAAGCAACAAATGAAATTGTAACATTTACAATAAGATTAGGAATAGTATTTGGTACAAATCCTATTATAAAAAGGACTATAATTTCAAAAATTAACACGGCCCGTGGCCAGTCTAGTATAAATAAACAGGATGAATTACTTTTTATTGCTTGAACAACAATTACTCCAATAACAAAAGCTACTATAGCTGGAAGATTAGAAAGTGCATGCATCCATTCTCCTTTTGCAGCATATATAGCAAGGAGTACAATATTCCCAGTTTGAGCATTAGCGAAAACGCCTCCCCTTCCTATGAATGTATAAGAGTCCAAAAATCCACCCGCAATTGCAAGCAATATGCCAAATCGAAAAGACTCATGTATAACATGTTGTGAATGTAATCTTCTAATTCTTCTTTGCATTAAGTTTATATTAACTTTGATCAAAATTTAAAAACTCCTTCTACTATCTTTCTCCAAGCTTTAGGTTTGGTATTGCATTTAGTGTTAATGGTGAAATTCTTCCTTTTATTAGTTCAAAATAAGCTGCACTACCAATCATCGCAGCATTATCAGTGCAGAGTATCATTTCAGGGAACATAACTTTTATGTTTTTCTTTTGCCCTTCTTTTATCATCGTCTCTCTAAGGCAAGAGTTTGAAGCTACTCCCCCCGCTATTGTTATTTTATCTACCCCTTTAATTTTACATGCCTCAAAAGCATTTTCCACAAGTACACTAACTACTGCCTTTTGAAAAGACGCAGCTACATCCGGTACATTAATTTTCTCATTTTTCATATTCATTTTATTTAAATAATTGAGCACTGAAGATTTAACTCCACTAAATGAAAAATCTAAAGTAACATCATGGAATTTAGCTTTTGGGAACTTTATAGCATCTGCATTGCCAGTCTTTGCTATTTT
Source organism: uncultured Clostridium sp. (assembly GCF_937920395.1). GTDB lineage: Bacteria > Bacillota > Clostridia > Clostridiales > Clostridiaceae > Clostridium_AD. The sequence goes on from NZ_CALEVF010000219.1 coordinate 9,494, forward strand.
ATCTATTTTGGGCCCACCCGGATACCCAAGTCCAATTGCACGAGCTACCTTATCAAAGGCTTCTCCCGCTGCATCATCTCTAGTTTGGGCCATAACTTCAAAATCACCATGATCCTTCATATATACAATAAATGTGTGCCCACCTGAAACAACCAAGCACATAAATGGTGGTTCAAGCTCCTTATATTGAATAAAATTAGCACTTATATGCCCCTCTATATGATTAACTCCAATTAATGGTTTATGTGATGCGTATGCAAGTCCTTTAGCATACTGAACGCCTACAAGTAGTGCTCCAACTAGTCCTGGTCCATATGTTACTCCTATTGCATCTATATCATCTAATGTAACTTTAGCTTCATCTAATGCCTCTTGAACCACTGCACTTATTGCTTCTATATGTTTTCTAGATGCTATTTCTGGAACAACACCACCAAATTTTACATGTGTATCTATTTGAGATGCGATTATGTTAGATAAAACATTCCTACCATTCACGACAACCGCAGCTGCTGTTTCATCGCAACTTGATTCTATTGCAAGTATTTTAATATCCTTTTCCATTGTTTTTACCCACCTTTAACATAGTCTATATGATTTTCTTCAATATATTCATAAAAATATTATAAGAATTAATTTTATATTTTAAGAATCTTGCATTCTAAAAAAGTTAACATCTATTAATAATACAGATTAATTATACTTTATTAGCTTTGTCATATCAAATTTATATATGCCTATTCTAGTTATTCTCTCTTAGGCATGTAGCATTTTATGATATAATTGTATATACAAGTTTGTTGTAAAAAAAAGATTAAGACATATTTAATAATAATTATCTGTTTAATATAGATCCTAGGGGGAACATATGAGTAGCACTTATGCAAAAGTTATTATAAAGGGTTCACCTATTTCAAAATCCAATTTTAAGCTTTTTAATACAAACGGTAGAGCTATTTTGCCATATAATTCTGGAAAATACCACGATAGGTATGCTTTGTATGAAGAAGAAATCGCTTATCAATGCAGGAGCCAAAACCCTAGCATTTTTTTAACAGAATCTCTTATTGCCGTTTTGAAGGTATATTATAAAAGTTCCAAAAGACATCCCGATACAAACAACATAACAAAAAGTATTTTTGATGGCATAGAAAAAAGTGGTCTTATAGTTAATGATGCTCAAGTTACAAGACTTATTATAGAGGAGTTTTACGATGCGTGTAATCCAAGATTTGAACTAGAGCTTTTTGGTGAAAGTACATTTGTTATGAAATATTCAATAATTGAAAGAGAAGAAAAACAACCACCTATAGATTATGATCCACCATCAAATAAAAAAAATACTATAGGGTCTAAACTAAATCAAACAAAATCTATTAATAATAATAATAATTCTACCACCAATTTAGTTTGTGAAGTATGTGGTAAAATAGTACCCAAAGATGACTGTATTTCAGCTAACAAGGGTAAAACCTCTTTATGTAAACACTGCTTTAAGAAATTATTTTAATAAACTTTTTCATTCATTATAAAATGGTTTTGAATTCAATTCATTAAAATGCTGATAATACCATTGTTCTGCATATTTTATGTTATAATAGAACTTATATCTTATATTGTACGAATTTTTACAATATTTAGAATATACCGTTATATTTCTAATGTTGTATAAAATATATTTAATTATAATTCAGTTTTTAAAATAATAGGAGGGATAAATATGAGCACAAATGTTAACATCGATTGGAGCAAATTAGGTTTTGCTTATAGCAAAACAGATCTTAGGTACATATCAATATGGAAAAATGGTAAATGGGATGATGGAAAACTAGTTAAAGATAACAATCTTTCTATAAGTGAAGCTTCAACCTCTCTTCATTATGGTCAACAGTGTTTTGAAGGTTTAAAAGCTTATCGCACAAAAGACGGTAGCATTCAATTGTTTAGGCCTTTGGAGAATGCAAAGCGTTTGAGAAACAGTTGTTCACGTGTTTTAATACCTGAAATTTCAGATGAAAAATTTCTTGATGCATGTTTGCAAGTTGTTAAAGCAAATGAAGCTTTTGTTGCACCATATGGAACTGGAGCAACACTTTATCTAAGACCTTATGTAATAGGTATTGGTGACAACCTTGGCGTAGGTCCAGCACCAGAGTTTTTATTTGGTCTATTCTGTTGCCCAGTAGGTGCTTATTTTAAAGCTGGGCTATCTCCAGTAAACTTTATGACATCAGATGAATATGATAGAGCTGCACCATTTGGTACAGGCGATGTAAAGGTTGGAGGAAACTATGCTGCAAGTCTTCTTGCTCATGAACATGCTGCATCAAAAGGTTTTGCAGACTGTATATACCTTGACCCTGCAACTCACACTAAAATCGAGGAAGTTGGAGCTGCAAACTTTTTTGGTATTACAAAAGATAATATATTTGTAACTCCAAAATCACCATCAATACTTCCTAGTATAACTAAAAAATCATTAATTTATATTGCAAAAGAGTATTTAAAAATGCAAGTTGAGGAAAGAGATGTTCCAATAGATAGCCTAACAGACTTTAAAGAAACTGGTGCATGTGGAACCGCAGCTGTAATTACACCTATTGGTGGCATTGAACATAAAGGTAAACTTCATGTTTTCTACAGCGAAACAGAAGTAGGCCCCGTTACTAAAAAACTTTATGATACTCTTTACGGAATTCAATTTGGTGATGTAAACGCGCCAGAAGGTTGGATTTTAAAAGTTAAATAAATTATTTATAAAAAATTTCAGATAATAAAAACAACTTCAAAATTTATGTTTGAAGTTGTTTTTATTTTTTTATGTTTATAATTATTATATAGACTACAATTATTTTATATACATTTTGTTATAGTATTCATCAAGCATTCTCTCAACTGAAAACTCATAAATTGTAGTTCTAATACTCTCTCTCATCATTTCTACCCACTTTTCTCTATTTCCATAATAAGTAGCCATAACTCTATTAATTAAAGTATCATAAAGCGCTATCGTATCATGTTTATCTAATTCTACTTCTGTTAAGTCGTCAAGCCCTACCCCATCTCCAAACTGCCAGCCATTTACACCATCGTTGCAAGCCTCTGGCCACCATCCATCTAAAATAGAACAGTTTAGTACACCATTCATTGCAGCCTTCATTCCAGAAGTTCCACTAGCCTCAAGAGGTCTTCTAGGGTTATTTAACCAAATATCCGAACCTCTAGTTAACATTCTTCCTATATTCATATCATAATTTTCAAGGAATACTACACTATTAGGATATTTTTTCATCATTCTTACGAGTTTTGCTACTATTTCTTTTCCTGTGTCATCAAGAGGATGAGCTTTTCCTGAGAATACAATTTGAACCTTTCCACTTTTAAGTAGAGGAGAAATAATTTCCTCACTGGTAAATATTAAGTCACTTCTCTTATATGGTGCAGCTCTTCTTGAAAATCCAATAAGTAACTTATCGGTGCAAAGTGTAGTCCCAGTTCTTTCTTTAATAAACTCTATTAATTCTTTTTTAATAGTTGTATGAGTTTCAAAAAGATCTCCATTATTTTCGTAAGCCTTTGTCATTCGGTCGTCCACCCAAGTTGGTTTATGAATTCCATTAGTTATACCAATAATCTCAGGTCTACCAGCAACAGTCCTCCACATTTTATTTGCAGTTTCCATATGAAGTTGTGCTACTGCATTTGCTTTTCTTGATAGCCTAAGCCCTGCCACAGTCATATTAAATGGTTCTCCACCTAGTCTGACCATTTGTTGTCTAGTCAATTCATTAAATGCACCCATATACTCTAATTTATCAATAGAATGAGATTCATTGCCCTCAACTATTGGAGTATGAGTTGTAAATACTACTTCCTCTCTAGTTTTCGCCCATGATTCTTCAAAACTATATCCTGATTGCATTTTTTCTTTCATAAGTTCTGTTGCCGCAAGTATAGCATGACCTTCATTAAAATGATATACATCAACTGGTATATTTAAAGCTCTTAACGCTTTCACTCCACCAATTCCTAGTACTATTTCTTGTGCTATTCTTTCTTCCCCAAACCAACCGTATAATTGTCCTGTTATCCACCTATCGCCATTCTCTGGTATATCAGTATCTAAAAGGTATATTGGGTTGTTTCCAAACTCTTCTAATTTCCAAACCTTGCATACTATTTCTAAATTTCTGATATTAACAGTTACTTTTACTCCTGTGTCTTTTAAAAAGTCATAATGATAGTTATGATATGTATCATATACTTCACCGTTTTCATCTACAAGCTGTTCAGTATACCCCTGTTTCCATTTAAGCCCTATTCCAACAAGTGGTAGATTTAAATCTTTAGCACCTTTCATATAATCACCAGCAAGTATCCCTAGCCCCCCTGCATAAGTTTTAAAATCTGAATTTAACCCATACTCCATACAAAAATAAGCAATTCTTGGTATATTATTAGTATCCAATAGATTTCCCTCCTATGTAATTCATAATTTTTACATTTCGTTATAACTTTACCTTTTATATTTATTATACATACTTATCTAGTTTACTGCAAGCGTTTGCACAAAACATATTTATCTAGAATACCTCTTTAATATTTGAGTGATAAATAACAAAAGTACCTGTAAGAAGTGTTCACACTCAAACTATCACTTCTTCAGGTACTTAACTTTTGCCTATTTTTTAATCTTATCCATTATTTTAAGAAGTCCAAAAATAATTGCCTGTGGTGATGGAGGGCAACCCGGAATCACCAAATCAACAGGTAGTACATCGTGAAGTGTACCATACACTCCATCTCCCTCCTTAAATATTCCGCCATTATGAGCGCAACTACCAACACCTATGACTATTTTAGGTTCAGCCATAGCCTGGTAAGTTTTCTCCAAAGCTTCTTTCATATTTATAGTAACGGGGCCTGTTACAACTAGTCCATCTGCATGCCTTGGAGATGGGGATACATTAATTCCAAATCTTGAAATATCATAAAATGTGTTCGACATTGCATTAAGTTCTGACATGCAAGCATTACACGAACCAGTATCTACTACTCTTAATACAAGTGATCTCTTAAAAGTCTTATATATTTTTTCTCTAAGCTTATCACCTGCAAGTTCTAATTCTGACATTTTATAATCGGATGTCATTTTCAAAACAGATTTCGGACAAATATTAACGCAATTCCTACAATAAATACATTTTTTATCATCTACACTTACTAAATGCTCTGCATTTGTAATAGTATTTATCTTTATGGCATTCACTAAACATTCATTCATGCATTTCCCGCAGTTATCACATACGTTTATCTTTGCAACTATTTTTCCATAAGAAAATTCATTATTTTTAAGTGGTTCTTTTATTGTTTCTGTTCCATATTTTATTCTATCAATTATATTATTCATATTAATACTCCCTACTTATCATTCTCAGAATAAGACATATTGAAACTTTTGTTAATAAGCGGGAAATCAGGAATGATTTCTCCTAGGACCGCTTCACTCATACCTGTCCAATTAGTAAACGAAGGGGTTTTGAAGTAGATTCGATCAAATTTATTATCTTTCCCTGTTAAACCATAAACTACAAGTTCTCCCTTTACTGTTTCAACTGAAGTTATTGCCTCTAGTCCCTCTTTTAAACAAAATTCCTGTTTTTCTCTTTTTATATCAACATTTATATATGACAGTGCCTTTTCTATAAAAGTAAAAGCATCTTTAAGTTCGCGAGCTTTTAATTTATACCTTTCAAAAACTCCACCCTTTGTTTCTATATTTATATCTCTTTTTATTTCTTTATATAACTCATATGGGAAGGATGCTCTAACATCATATTTCAAATTGCATGCCCTTGCTACAACACCTGTCATACATAGTTTTTTAGCCATAGCACGGCTAACCATTCCCGAATCCTCTACTCTATCTAAAAATGAAACTGAGTTTACACTCATTTTTATTATACTAAATACACGAGTTTTAAGACTTTTTAGAGTATCTAAAATATCATTCCTTTTCATTTCATTAAAATCTATATTTATGCCAAGTGGAACAATAGCATTCCTCATATACCTACTTCCACTTATTCTCTCACATAACTGATGCACCACTTCTGAAAAATAGCCGAATTTTTTAGCTACATAACTATAGCCTATATCATTACCTACTCCACCTAAGTCATCCATATAATTATACATTCGCTCAAGTTCTAAAAGAACTACTCTAAAAGCCTTAACCTCAGTGCTAACCTCGACTCCTAAAAGTTTTTCTACAAGAATAGCATAAACTTCACCATATGCAACGCTTGACTCTCCAGAGATTCTCTCAAACATAAGATTTAATGTGTTTACATTTATATCTTGACATAATTTTTCTATTCCCCTATATTTGTACATAAGTTTTATTTCAAGATTTTCTATTGGTTCTCCCATAACACTAAACCTAAAATGACCGGGTTCAATAATTCCTGCATGTACCGGTCCTACTGCAACTTGATATGCACCTGTCCCTGATACTTCTTTAATCTTGTAATCATACTCTTTATTAATTTCTCTTTGAAACAATTTACTTTGATAAATTATATTACTAAGATCAATTGGTTTTTTATCAGTAGTATAACTACATATTACATAATACCCTTGTTTACTATTTGAAAATACACAATTTATTGTAGCTTCTTTATTGCTCGCTGATGTTTCATTTTCAACAACAGAAAACTCACAAATATAATTAAATTTATATAAATCAACACAAATAAGTACAATTTTTCTTATTTGATCTGATTTCACTCTAACGTACAACTCATTATTGTTTTTAACTTCATATTTTAAATCAAAATTCAATTCTTGTAAACTATTTATAACATCTGTTATTTTCATATTTTCACTTCCTAATCACATATAATTAAAACTGCATTATTTATCATACTTAACAAATACCCATTCATAGTTAAACTCATAATAATAATTGAAACAAAACATAAAGCGAGTGGCAATATATTTTTTTTATCTTCTTTCATTCTAACATATTTTACACCTGGTTCAGTGTTGAAAACTATCTTAATGAATACTCGTAGAAATCCTGCGAAAACTAACAAGAGACATAATGTATAGATTGCAGTGACAATGTAATTTCCACTCTCCACAGTTCCTACAATTATATAGTACTCACTAAAAAAAGCTGGGAATGGTGGTGCTCCGGTAATAACAAGCATACCTATAATAAGAAATACTGCATTTATTGGCATAGTTTTTATTAAAGCATCAATCTTGTCTATACGTTTCGTTTTATATGCACTTAATAAATTTCCTGCTGTTAAAAACAACATAGACTTTCCAAATGCATGCACTAAAGAATGAAGTATTGCACCAAACACTGCAATTTTGCTTCCAACTCCAAGTCCAAGTGCTATAATACCCATATTCTCAACAGACGAGAATGCTAGCAATCTTTTATAATTAAGTTGTCTTAATATACTAAATGATGAAATTATAAGAGATACACAACCAAAAACTATAAACAACCACTTAGTATTTTGTAGTCCTGGTATATGTTTCGTTATAATATAAAATCTTAAAATCACATACAATGCAAGGTTTAAAAGAACACCTGACATCATCGCACTAACTGGCGATGGTGCCTCACTATGAGCATCTGGAAGCCATGTGTGCATAGGTGCAAGACCCGCTTTTGTCCCAAGACCTACAAATATTAATGTAAAAGCTATTTTAATAGCATATGTACTCTTCGGATTTGTATTATTTACAAGATGAGACCATTTAAGTATCTGGTTTGTATCTTGATTACTATAAGCATTAACGAAAATTAGTATACCGATTAAACCTATACCTATACCAATCGAACAAATAATAATATACTTCCAAGCTGATTCTAAAGAATTTTTATTAATGTTAAATCCAATTAGAAACGCAGTTGTAAGTGTTGTACCTTCAAGGCCTATCCACATTGCTACAATATTATTAGTTAGTGCGATAAACAGCATAAAGAATACGAAAAAATTAAATAAGAAATAATAGAATTTACCCCTTTTAAGCGTAATTATTTTCTCCTCTATCTCATCTGTGATATATCTATATGAGTAAATGCTTACGATTATATTTATACAAGATATAATCAAAAGCTGTACAATACTCAAACTATCAATATAAAAAAATTCATTAAAGTAACTAAGGGAATAACCTCTAGAAATCATTGTAATAATTTTTATCACAATACCCAAAACTAACACAGCCCCAAATATTGTAACAACTCCAGTTGTTTTTATGTTTTTAAAAAGTAAGGGTGTAACTATTAAAAATAAGAACAAAATACCAAGTAATATAATATACATTGTTTCACCAACTATTCTTTTAGATTTTCAAAAAAGTCTGTATTTATTGAATCAAAGGTTTTATTAATATGGAAAATCATTATTCCCATAATAAGTGCAAGCATTAATGTTTCAAAAACTATTCCTGCCTCTATCACAAGAGACATTTTAGATAGAGACGTTTCAAAGAGTACAATGCCATTTTCAAATATTAGAAATCCAATCATTTGTGTAATAGCTTTCTTCCTTGCAACCATTAATAAAACGCCAATAATAAATAGTGCAATTCCAGTCTTTAAAAAGTTATCTTGACTCTTGTTTAAAAGACCAAAAGCTATCATTATCCCAAGTCCTGTTATAAGATAAGAAACAAAAGCATTTACTATTAACTCCATCTCTCTTTTTATCTTCAATTTCTCTACAGATCTATTTATTATTATTGGTATTATAATAACTTTAGTAACTATTGTTAAAAATCCTAATATGTAATAATCGACTTTTCCTGTCTGATACCCCAGCTTTAAGACTATAAGTCCAATAGCTGCTGACTGAAATATAAATCCTGCTGTAATAAGTTTTATTCGTCTTACTCCAGACATAAATATGCTAGATATTAATATAATTGTAAGTAAAGCTTCTATCATAACTTCTCTCCCTTATAAAATATAAATTAAAGTAATTGCGACTATTCCTAGAGATATCATTGCTGGAAACAATTCTGCCCCTTTAAATAACCTAGATTTAGCGAAAGTTGTTTCTATCATAGCTATTCCAAATAAACAAATTAAAAGTTTAAATATAAATGTTATTAAGCCTATAATAATTGCTGAAACCGAAATTGTTGTTGCAATTCCAATAGGTACAAAACAATTAATCAAAACAATCAAGTATACAATTAGTTTAATGTGTGACGATAATTCAACATATGCTAAATCACTACCTGATAAATCTAAAATCATTGCTTCATGCATCATTGTAAGTTCTAAATGTGTTTCTGGATTATCAAAAGGTATCCGAGCATTCTCAGCAAGTATTGCAATAATAAAAGTTACCATTGTTATAAGATGCGCAGTATCATAATGTACGATTTTACTATTGATAAATGAAATATGAAATATGTTAAAATCATTTGTTTCTATATATAAGAATATCATCAGAAACAATATTAGAGGTTCTGCCATCATTGAAATAAAAGACTCACGGCTTGATCCCATTCCACCAAATGTACTTGAACTATCAAGTCCAATTAGCACTGTAAACATTTTTACTATTCCAAATGAAAACATAAGAATAAATAAATTTCCGATACTCTGCTCCATGCTTGTATAAAAAACCGGAACAAAAAACGCTGATGTTAATGTCGCCGAAAGTATTACTATTGGCCCAATAGCTGTTATAAATGAACTTCTATTTGATATTACTTTTCCCTTTTTCAATAACTTACTTAGATCATAATAAGGTTGGATGATAGATGAACCAATATAACCCCGAAGATGTGCCTTCATCTTTTTTAGAATTCCTATAAATAACGGTGATAAAACTATAATCAATAAACTCTGAATAAAATAAATTAAATTGTATTTCAAATGAATACCTCCTTACACAAATTTTAAGTAGCCGATTGCGCAATTCTGCAATCATTGAACCGCCTAACTTTTAAGCCGTTAGG
>NZ_CALEVF010000220.1 GCF_937920395.1 uncultured Clostridium sp.
GTTAGTATGACTGAATTATTATCAATGCTTACAACTACATTATACGAGGGGGCTAATAATGAGACAGGTTAGTGTTAAAGGGGTAGTATTTAAATTATTATCGTGGGATTTTGTTGAAGACGGAGATATGGGAGGTATATATTTTTTAGTACCTAAAGGAATTTACAATTATGTAGACGGGGGAAACAATGGAGCTTATGTATGGGTCGATGATAAGTATCCAAACTATGATAGAGCTAGAGCAGCGTGTTCTTGCTTTGATGTAAATGGAGTTACTGAAGAAAGGTTTATGGAGCGCACACTTCAAGATATAGTACAGGGAGCAGCTGAGTTTGTTAATTTTAATATCTCTAAGATAAATCCGTTTTTTACTAGCATAAAACCATCAGTTGATGATGAATTTAATCCATTTGTTGATACAGAAAAGTCTCTATTCTGATATAAGAATGGAGGAAGCCTAACTGAATGTTAGTTTGACGAATACTTAATTCATATTTTACGGCTAAGGTATTCAATAGATATTATACATTTGATATGGTACGGTCCAATAACAGCAAAAGTTTTTTAAAATCTATTATGGACATTCTGATTCTAAAATAATTCTATTAAGTTTTAAATGGTCTAAATATCACAAATAATATAAATAAAAAGAATAATAATAACCTTAAAAACAACCATTTACTAATTGAAGATAATATTAAAGAGTAGAGTGGGAATAAGCTGTTTAGGTTACAAACCATTGAAAAACCTAGATATATTAATAAAATAAGATGATTAAGAGTGGTTATGATTTATGCTATTAAAAAGCCACATTATAACCACTTTTTTAATGCTTTCAATAAAAAAATTAAACGTTTTCTTTATAGTATACATAAAACTTTTGTAATTTGAATATAAATTATCGGGGTGAGAATTTATGAATAAGCTAAGTTTAAGAAATAGATTTTTAAAAGTAAGTGATAAATTTAGAACAGGTGATTTTAATTTAATTACAGTAGCGACCATAATTGACGAAATAAGATATTCGGTAGGGGAACTCACTTCAAATGAGGTGAGGGTATTATTAGAAATACCAATTAGTGTTTTAAAAGATGATGTCTCATTAAAAAATGAGGTTCTCTGGTGTAGGGAGAATAAGGATTATTTCGCAGGTAATTTATGTATAGAAGATGATTTTGGAATGGACTTAAGGAAAAAAGTTTTAGAGTGTAGCTGTGATATTAGTGATATGTTGCAGTCATTAGAATATGTAAAAGATAATTACAATAGATTAATTAATAGACATGGAAGAAACATAGAATTAATATTAAGAAATCCAGAGGTAACACTAAGGGAAGATTGTATCATAGTTAATGAAGATAAATTTAGAAGTAAGGGAGAGTTATTTTCTAAATATATAGATAAGGCAGTTAACTTATAAATAATATTCTAGTATCATATTTAGAATAAATATGAGGCATATTAATTAAAATTTTAAGAAATAGGAGCAAGAAAATTCAAGCTCCTAATTTTTTTTGTTGATAAAATATGAATTTTGGATATTAGACTATTCAGATGTTAAATTATTTTTAGCATAAACTTTTGATTTAAAGAAAAAGAATAATATTATTAATATTGTTACTGTAGGCGTAACATATTCTGGTATTTCTATTTTAAACCCTTCAAGGATCATCACCACACCAAGGCATAGTATTGAATACATTGCTCCATTTTTAAGAAAAACATATTTTTTAATGTTCTCTATATTACCCATGGTGAGTTGCCTTACAACAATTGCACCTAGGCCATTTCCTAAAATTATGAGTGGTACTGACGTTGTAAATGCAAAGGCTCCCAATACACCATCAATGGAAAAAGTCATATCAATTATTTCTAAATATAATATCTTACTTATATCAGACATACCACTTGTATTACTCAACAATTGTTGTTCATTTGATTCTGCGTTCTTTTTAAATCCATCAGTAATAAAAAACGCTGAAGAACCGATTACAGCAGATAGTGCCAATGCTGAATCCTGTTTCATAGCTAGAGCGACAATTATAACTAAAATCACAGAAACTAGTGCATAAAACCATGCGCCATGTTTTATAAAAAATTCTTCGCATGGAAGCCCAAAGTGCTTATCTTCAATAAATAGCCAGTGAAGAAATAGGAATAGTAAAAATACTCCGCCGCCAAGCATCAGAATAGGTGTGGAGAGCTCAAATGATTCTTTTATATGTGGATCATTTGAAAAAGTGGCAGTAAGGGCTCCTATGGGACCGAGTCCTGGATTAGTTACCCATACAATAAGCCAAGGTAACATACCTCTTACAATAAAGACTGCAAATAATATACCGTAGACCAGAAACCATTTTTTTGCTTTTTCAGACATGGTTCCAAGAACCTCTGCATTTATTACAGCATTATCAATGCTGGATACTATTTCAAATACACATAGACCTATTATGATAAATAATATGGACATAAATCCCATTTAGACAAAACTCCTTCCAAAATTAAATACATGCTTGTACTTATGTATTATAAACTATTGATACATATTCCTTTAATACTATTCTTTCATTCATAGAAACATATTATACAATACTAAAACTTAATTAGCCATATATAACTTTTAATGATTAAGAGCAGTATATTTTAACTTAATATAATAGTATGAATTTTTGTGTGAAATGCAGTTGAGTTAATATAAAATTTATGATATAGTTAAGATATAATATAGTTATCGGTTGGACAAACGAAAGTTTGATTCCAAGAAATTTGTTTCTAGGGTGGGAAACTCTTATTTGAGTGTTCCACCCTATTATTTTTTGTCTTAAAAATATATAAAATACATTTTATTGCATATTACTAATTTGGGAATGAGATAATAAAAAAAGGACGTGATAATTATGATCTATATATTAATTTTTCTTTTAGCAATAACTTTTATATTACCAATTGTGTCGAAAAAAGTAGAAGCAAATCTTGAAATTTTTCTTTTTACTATTGGTGTATTAGCAGCCGTTACTTCTGGTGTTATAAGTAGAGCATTTTTACTTACTATAGCTCAGAATAAATTCATGTATTTTATAGCATTTGCTGTTTTAATAGGTGGATTTTTGTTTAAAGCACTAACTACTCATATAAATAATGCATTAGAACATATTCTAAAACGTATTCCATTAAGGATTTTTATATTTTTATTAATAGTAATTATAGGGCTTTTGTCAAGCGTAATAACTGCAATTATAGCTGCTCTTTTATTAGTAGAAATAGTTAGTATACTCCCAATTAGTAGAAAAAATAAAATAAATATTAATATAATTTCATGCTTTTCAATTGGATTAGGGGCAATATTAACACCAATAGGAGAGCCGTTATCTACAATTGTAGTTTCTAGGCTTGGATTGAATTTTTGGTCGCTTTTAGATCAACTTGGTATTTATATAATTCCTGGCATAATAATACTTGGAATTATGGGAGCAGGGTATGGATCAAAGGAAAAGGGTAAATTAGATAACAATGAAGAGATTGTTATAGGTGAGACAAATAAATTAATAATTATCAGGGCAATTAAAATTTTTCTATTCATTATTGCATTAGAACTACTTGGAGAAGGATTTAAACCGATAATTGAGGCTTATATATTACCACTTGATACTCGCTATTTGTATTGGGTTAATATGTCGTCAGCGGTATTAGACAATGCAACGCTTGCAGCAGCTGAAATAAGCGTTAAGATGTCACCAGAACAAATTAAAGCTGTGTTAATAGGATTACTTGTCAGTGGAGGAATAATGATTCCAGGTAACATACCAAATATTATTTCCGCGGGTAAATTAAAAATTACAAGTAAAGAGTGGATTAAGGTGGGTGCTCCAATCGGAATTACTATTATGCTCATATATTATATTGTCTTATTTGTATTTTAATGATTTTTGTATTAAAAAAGACCATCCATTTGCTCTAATATATATGTTAGTGTAAATGGATGGGTAAACTTATATTAAGACCCGAAGAGTAGGCTATTGGTCAGCTGAATCCAGGTGGTAAAAATTGAATTAATATAAATTTTATGGTATAATTTTAATAATATTTTAACCGGTGGACAAGCTAATGTTTGATTCATTATAACTTTTAACAAAAGGACGTGATAATAATGCTTTTTATATTAATTATTCTTTTAGTAATAACATTCGTGTTACCACTTATATCAAAAAAAGTAGAAGGTAATCTAGAAGCTTTTTTATTTACTATTGGATTATTAGCTTCTATTACTTCAGGTGTATTAAACAAAACGTTTTTACTCAGTATTGCTCAAAATAAATTCATGTATTTTATAGCCTTTGCTGTGTTAATAGGTGGATTTTTGTTCAAAGCATTTAATATCCAAATAAAAATAGGATTAGAGCATGTTTTAAACCGTATTCCATTAAGGATTTTTGTGTTTTTGTTAGTAATAATTATAGGACTTTTATCGAGTGTAATAACAGCAATTATAGCTGCACTTCTATTAGTAGAGATAGTTAGTATACTTCCAGTTAGTAGAAAAAATAAAATAAATATCAATATAGTTTCATGTTTTTCAATTGGGCTAGGATCAATATTAACACCAATAGGCGAGCCGTTATCGACAATTGTAGTTGCTAAACTTGGACTTAGTTTTTGGACTCTTTTAGATCGACTTGGTATTTACATTATTCCTGGTATATTAATACTTGGTATTATTGGAGCATTGTATGCCTCCCTAGATAAAACTAAAATAACGAATGATGAGGAAGAGCTTGAAGACGAAACAAATAAATTGATTATTATAAGAGGAGTTAAGATCTTTCTATTCATTATAGCATTGGAACTACTTGGAGAAGGATTTAGACCAATAATTGATAAATATATAATAACTCTAGATTATCATTATTTGTACTGGGTTAATATGTCTTCAGCAGTGTTGGATAATGCAACTCTTGCAGCTGCAGAGATAAGTGTTAAAATGTCACAAGTACAAGTTGAAGCCGTGCTTCTTGGATTGCTTATTAGTGGTGGAATGATGATTCCAGGTAATATACCTAATATTATTTCTGCTGGTAAATTAAAGATTACAAGTAGTGAATGGATTAAATTAGGAATTCCATTAGGACTTATTATGATGGGTATATATTATGTTGTGTTATTTGTTATATAAAACATTGAACAATTTCTAACTAAAAAACAGATGAGGATTTATTCTCATCTGTTTTTTAGTTGCATATAAGTAGTTAAAAGTGTATTATTCAAACCTTAATGCTTCTATTGGATTTAATTTTGATGCTTTATTTGCAGGGTAAATTCCGAAAATCAATCCTACTAAAACTGAAAATAAAAAAGCACCAATTACTGTGCTGCCTGAGATTACAATAGAGGTAGCAAAGAATGTTTTGCTAATATAGGCGCCACCATAGCCGATTAACACTCCTAAAATACCTCCAATACCACTTACAATAGAGGCTTCAATTAGAAATTGTGCAAGTATAGCTCTTCTTTTAGCGCCGATTGCTTTCCTTGTTCCTATTTCCTTAGTTCTTTCAATTACGGAAACAAGCATGATGTTCATAATACCAATTCCTCCAACTAAGAG
Source organism: uncultured Clostridium sp. (assembly GCF_937920395.1). Taxonomy (GTDB): domain Bacteria; phylum Bacillota; class Clostridia; order Clostridiales; family Clostridiaceae; genus Clostridium_AD. The sequence continues at coordinate 5,603 of NZ_CALEVF010000220.1, forward strand.
CGATATAGCTCCAACCCCGCTAAGCATGTTACTCATACTTTTAGTAGTTGAAGTAGCTGTAGTAAGTAAACTTGTTTGACTTAATACCCTATAATCAGCATCGGTAGTTGTACTAGTAGCCAAATTTCTAAGACCATATTTCTTATTTAGAAAGATTTTTAAATAAGACATTGCTGTATCTATTTCTGCTTGGCTTTTTGCTTCGACATAGTAGGTACTTATCTTGGAGGTTTTAAGCAATCTCTGTGCTGTGGACTAATTTACTATTCGATTCTGATGTCGATGACGTGCTATTGCTTTGCTGATTATTTGAAGTTGAATCATTTTGAACTCTTACATATTTTTTACTATTGCTTTCAACTAAAGCTTCCTCTGGTATTACAATTGCGCTCTCTTTACTTTTTACTGCAATTGTAACATTTGCATTCATACCAAGTCTTATTCGAGTTGGTTTACTAATGCTCACAACAACATCATATGTAGTCGTATTATCAGTGGTGGTACCAGTTTGTGCTATTGTTTCAACAATGCCTGTGAAAGTTTTTCCAGTTAGTGCATCAAATTTTATAGTGGCTTTCTGACCGGTAGACACTGAGGAAACATCTAATTCATTAACGGAGACTTTAACTTTCATTGTATTCATAGCGGTCACTGTAAGTGAACTCTTACCGCTTTGACCTGAATCTCCATTAGCATTATTCACAGCTGTGACAAGACCTCCTATGGGGGATGTTACAACCTGATTCGCAACTATAGTATTTGCACTTGATAGATCTGAGGTAGCATCTGTTATTGAATCTTTATCATCTAATATTTTGTCAGTAGTATCAGTTATAGATTTTTCATCGGATGTTATTTTATTATTAGCATCACTTATAGACTTATTATCGGATGTTATTTTATTTGAATCAACTTTAGAAGCATTTTCATCAGTTGAGAGTTGAGCTTTTGCAGTAGTTAGTGCAGCCTCATCAGTTGTAAGTTGTGAGTTTGCAGAAGTAAGATCACTTCTATCACTTGTAAGTTGTTTATTTGCTTTCGTTAATTTTCTGGATGCTGTAGTTACATTTTTCGTTAGATTAGAACTTGATGAAACAAAAAGTTTTTGTGATGCAGTTACAGTATCACCAACTTTAACAGTCAAACCTGATATGGTACCATTATTATTAGGCGATATAGCTGATGAGGTGCCAGCATAAGCAGCGCCTGTACCTTGGATAGTTTTTGATATATCCATAGTCTTAACGGTTGAAGAATAAAATTTTGTGGTTGTAGCCGTGGAAGTTTTATTAAAAAATTGATTATATCCGAAGTAACTGCAGGCGCCAATCACAATCACAACTATACCTATTATTAGTGCTTTAATCGTTTTACTTTTCATTATTTGCCTCCATGTAAACGTAGTCTGTTCCTTCTAATTTATTCAATAATATGATTATAACTTGAAATATTGGCATAAATGTCTATTAAATGTGTGAACAATATGTGAGTGTTATTAGCTTAACAACATATAAAGAGGTGAGTATAATTTAATATTTTAGAATAATGTCGAATATGAAAACTGAATTCAAAAAAGTTAAATAATTTGTCGTTTGATGCAATTTGGTGTACAATAGATGTATAAGATTGGTTTTATATGAGAATTGTTTTTTCGGAGGATGGTATATATGAATAATATAAAAAATAATAAGTTAGGTATAGCTATATATAAATATATGAATAAGAGTAAGGTTTTAGAAAAAAATAAAGATTATAAAAAAGTAGATAAAATTTATATAGATGATAATTTTAAGATGAATTTAAACCAACGTTTTATAGATTTAGATTCGTTAGATAAAAGAGTAATATAGAATATTATAATAAGAAAAGGTATGATAAATTGATTTATCATACCTTTTCTTATTATAGTAATTTTCTAACGTTGAACAATGAATTTTGAACTAGCCACGCTTGAGGAAAATATTTTCCGATTGTCCAATAGCTTACTCCACCTAGATTGTATTTAGCAGCGGTCATAAGCTTAGCGTTCATACTTCTGGCATCTTCAAACCAAACTACATGTTCCTTTTTATTAGCATCATAGTAATTAAAAAATGGAGCCTGAGAAGTATAGTCATATTTAATAGATGCATGCATTTTACGTGCAAGATCTACTGCTTCCACATTGCCAAGAGCCTTTGCTTTAGTACCTTTTACATAAGGTAGTGTCCAATCATAACCATAATTAGGTATTCCCATAAAAATCTTTTTACTTGGGATTACTGTGATAGCATAATCAAGAATCTTTTTTACCTCATTAAGAGGTGAGACTGCAAGTGGTGGGCCAGATGTATATCCCCATTCATAAGTCATCAGTATAACATGGTTTGCAAGAACTCCATGAACGGGGTAATCATGAGCTTCATAAAGTAATCCTTTTATATCGCCAGAGGGTTTAGGAGCTAAGGCAGTAGTAACTGAGTAGCCCAGTGGTTTTAGGTTAGTTACGGCTCTACGTAAAAAGGCGTTATAGTTTTCTCTATCTTCTGGGAAGATGTATTCTAAGTCTATATCTAAACCATAATAATTCTTGCTTTTTAATGTACTGCTTATGTTACTAAAAAATGTATTTTGTATACTTTGATTTGTGAGTATGGTATGAGCAAGGTTACTATCAAATCCGCCACCTTCTTTTAAGTTGGTAATTACCATCATGGGAGCTACATTTGCTCTTCTTGCAGCCTCGATTAAAGGAGTATCATTTATACCTTTTAGTGTTCCATCCGGCTGAATTTGATAACTAAATATACTTAGGTATGTGAGGCTAGGAAGAGTTTTTGCAAGAACATCCATATTTGTTCCAGGAAGAGCATATGCATTAACTTCAATAAAACCTAATTTTTGAGTTTCTGGTGGTATATTAATAATCTGACCAGGGTAAATTACAATAGAACTATTAAGTATAGGATTAGCAGCATACAAAGCAGCAATACTTGTGCCATAGGTTTTAGCTATTCCATAAAGGGATTGTCCAGGAAGAATTCTGTGTTTACGAGTTCCTTGTAATATTACAAGTGTTTGGCCTACGACTAGTTCATTTGGGTTTGTAAGTTCATTATCACTAGCAATTTTATTGTATGAAACTCCATATAATTTTGAAATTTCATATAAGTTTTCTCCACTTTTAACAACATGAATAATCAAAAAATCACACCTCATAAAGTAATATAATTCAATATATGCGACTTAACACAAGTAGGTACTTAATATATCTATTCTTATTACATAAAAATTTGTAAAAAATGCAAAAGTTTATTTAAAAACTTGATTTATTTCTTTGAATAAACTAAAATTATTGTATGTTGTTTTAACAAAGTCATATCATAAATAATAGTTAATAATTTTATTTGAAATAGGGCAATACAAGGAGTAAATGATATAACAATTATTTTATATCATATATAACAAGGAGGAATATTAATGAAAAAAATTTTATCTTTAGATTTAAGTAAAACAGTTCCATATTTGAATGAACATGAAATCTCATATTTGCAACCAATGGTATCTACTGCACACAAAATGCTAGCAGAGAAAACAGGTGCGGGAAGTGATTTCTTAGGATGGATAGACCTTCCTGTAAATTATGATAAAGCTGAATTTGCAAGAATTAAAAAAGCCGCAGAAAAAATAAAAGGTAATTCCGAAATTTTAATAGTAATTGGAATAGGTGGATCATATCTAGGAGCTAGAGCAGCTATAGAAACATTATCTCATAGTTTTCATAATAGTCTATCAAGTGATAAGAGAAAATCTCCTGCAATATATTTTGCTGGAAATAATATAAGTTCTACATATATGGCAGATTTAATAGATGTTGTAGAAGGAAAAGATTTTTCTATAAATGTAATATCAAAATCTGGAACTACAACAGAACCAGCTATTGCTTTTAGAATATTTAAAGGATTATTAGAGAAGAAATACGGAAAAGACGGAGCAAAAGAAAGAATTTTTGCGACTACTGATAAAGCTAGAGGAGCTCTAAAAAAATCAGCAGATGCAGCAGGTTATGAAACCTTTGTAATTCCAGATGATATTGGAGGAAGATTCTCAGTACTTACAGCAGTAGGTCTTTTACCAATAGCAGCAGCAGGGATTAATATTGATGAGATGATGAAGGGTGCAGCAGATGCAAGAGAAATATATAACGACGACGATATAAATAATAACGATTGTTATAAATATGCAGCAGCTAGAAATGCACTATATAGAAAAGGCAAAGTTACAGAAATCTTAGTAAACTATGAGCCAGCACTTCAATGTTTTGGTGAGTGGTGGAAACAACTTTGTGGTGAAAGTGAAGGAAAAGATCAAAAGGGAATATTCCCAGCATCCGTTAACTTCTCTACAGACTTACATTCAATGGGACAATATATTCAAGAAGGCGTAAGAAATATATTTGAAACAGTTATTAATGTAGAAAAGCCAAGAAGAGAAGTTGTAGTGAATGAGGAAAGTGGAGATTTAGATGGATTAAACTTTCTAGCTGGTAAAACTATGGATTTTGTTAATAAAAAAGCTTTTGAGGGAACAGTACTTGCTCATAATGATGGAGATGTACCTAATATTATTTTAAATGTACCTACTTTAAGCCCATATAATTTTGGACATATGGTCTACTTCTTTGAAAAGGCTTTAGCAATAAGTGGATATTTATCTGGTGTGAATCCTTTTGACCAACCAGGAGTTGAAGCATACAAAAAAAATATGTTTGCTCTTCTTGGAAAAGCAGGATATGAAGATATTAAAGCAGAACTTGAAAAAAGACTTTAAAGAGATGGGAAAAAATAAAATGAGGCAAATTATATGAGAATTATTGTAGATGCAGACGGATGCCCAGGTAAACATTTAATAGAAAAGGCAGCTAAGGACAACTCTATAGAACTCATTATGTTTTGTGATATTAATCATGTACTCAGTAGTGATTACGCCTCAATAAGGTATGTAGATAGTGGGTTTCAAACTGTTGATATGAAAGTAGCTAATGAGGCGAAGCCAAGGGACATAGTGATTACTCAAGATTTTGGAGTTGCTGCTATGGTTTTAGCTAAAGGCTCGTATGCTATTGGACCTAAGGGGCATATATATGATGATGGTAATATTGATAAATTGTTGTTTGAGAGACATTTATCTGGTAAATTAAGACGGAGTGGTGGTAAAACATTCGGCCCTAAAAAACGAACAAGTGAAGATGATGATAAACTTTATAACAATTTAATTAAACTTATTTTAAAAGCCAACCAATAACATTAACATGATACGTGTATGACATTTAAAATATAAAAAATAGCTAGCAATGGAATAAGATGGACCATGTGTTAAGGACATTTTAGAAATTGCTAGCTATTTTTATTAATTTTAATATAACAAATATTACCAAAATTAGTTATAAATCTTAAAAAATAGTCACTATTAATTAAAGTTTATGTCTATAAATAAAAGAAAAAAAATGTAATATATACTGTTACATATAATGGAAATATAGTATAATATATTATTATAGAGATAAATTTTAAGAAAAATGATTTAGGGTTAAATGCTTATTTATAAAGGTGGGTAAATTTAAATGAATGAAATGAATATATTATTTAGTTTAGATGATGCCAAGCAAGAATATAAAGAAATTGAAATCAGTGTTGAAAATGAATTAGAAAATAATTTGGAGTACAAATTTCTTGTAGGCCTCGATGGAACATGGACTATTTTAAAAAAATCAAGTGAAACAAGCGTTGCTATTTGGAATCCAGAAGCGGATGGGAAGTACTCTGTAATGGTACAAGCTAAAAGAAAAGAAAGCAATAAGCCTTTTGATTTTATGTCAAAAACAGATTACATAGTTGGAGAGACACACATCAAGCTAATTAATGATATTTACATAGACAAGATGGAAATAATGGTAGGCGAAATAATTACCTTAACAGTAGATGCAGGTAAGTTACCTATTATGTATAGATATTGGGTAAATGAAAATGATGATTGGAAGCTTGTAGCGGATTACTCACCAAAAAATATAATTACATGGACATCAAAATACTCCGGAGAAAAAGAGTTTTTGGTAGAATGTAAGAATCTAAATTCTGAAAATATGTTTGACGATTCCATGAGTATACAATTTAATGTACAAGCTAGACAAGCGTTAGAAATTATGAGTTTCAAATGTTTAACTGAAAGTATATTACAAGGCACGGAGATAGTTTTTGAGGTAGAGTCAAAGTATGATGATAATAGAATGGTCTTATATAAATTTGTGAAAATCGATTGTAAGAGAAACAGTATTTGTATACAAGACTATTCAAGTAAGAAATTAGTTAGTTATGTTGAAATGAATAGCGGCTATTATAAGCTACTATGTATGGTGAAGGATACGTTTTCGCTTAAGGAGTTTGATGATAGAGCATTAATTTATTATAACGTAGATCCATATGAGGAAATAAAGATACACAGTTTTACTAGCGATTTAAGTTCACCACAGTTATGTGATACACCTATTATTTTTAAGTGTATTGCTAAAGGCGGAACAGAGCTAATTTATAAATTTGACATTAGTGGAAAATGCCTTGAAGATTCTGGTTATAAAAAAGAAAATTCATATATATGGACACCGAAAGAAGCAGGAGATTATAAAGTAACCTTATGCGTAAAGGATGTGACTTATAAGGGTAAATATGAACAAAAGGAATCTCTTAGTTTTATTATTGAAGATAAGAGTAAAGAAGCTGTGATTATCGAGGATATTATAATAGACAAGAAAGGGATTGTGCTAATAGGTGATCAACTTCATTTAACAGTCAAAGCAACAGGAGGAGATTCATTAAGATACAGTTTTGTAGTTTTTAAGGATGAGAAAGAGACAGAAAAAATAGAATTTGGGATACGTGATTTTGTAGATTTTACTCCAGAAGAGAGTGGAGATTTCAAACTGGACGTAAGAGTAAAAGACAAATATTCAAAGAATGAGTTTGATGTTTGCAAAAGCCTATATATTAAAGTATTAGAATGCATACCAGCTAAAATAGACTATGTTCTAATGGATAAAAACAAATACTATATGGCTTGCAATACAATTCCTGTTGAGGTAATAGTAGGAAATACAAGAGATACACTTATAAATTATATTTTGAAAATAGATGGTAAAGTAGTTGAACAAACAGGATTTATAGAAAATAAAAATTATGAACTTAAACCTAAATGTAGTGAAAATTATGTAATAGAAATACTTGCAAAAAATAAATTAAGTACAAGTGCATATGATAGTATAAAAGAGGTAAAAATTCAAGTGCATACAACTCTACCTGTAACGGGTACAAAGATTTTATGTGTCAATAAAGATTTAAAAGTAAATAAAACTATAACATTTAAGTCACAAAGTATGGATGGGAAAGATGTTGTATATGAGTTCTATCTTATGAAAAAAGGAAATTGGAGTTTAGTACAGAAATTTGGGAAAAAAGACGATTATAGTTTTATACCTTTAGCCAAAGGTATATACAGAATGTTAGTCTTGTCAAAAAGTTTTTATAAGAGTATTTCCTATGAAGACTATGATATAATAGGGGTTGAAGTTAAAGAATAAATTTAAAACAGCTTTTAAAGCTGTTTTTTTATAATTAAAATACTTATACTAATTATACAGCTCCACAGGAGATGGTTTAATTAAAAAACTAAAGACTAGTCGAGGAGATGAATGCTAATGGACAGAATAGACAAGATATTGTCAAATTTAGGTCATGGAACAAGAAAAGAAGTAAAGGCATTATTAAAGAAAAAAAAAGTAGAGGTTGATGGGGTAATAGCAACTGATAGTGCTATGAAAGTAGATCCGGAAAAGTCTGTAATAAAGGTGTCAGGTGATGAAATTAACTATAGAAAATACATATATTTAGTTATGAACAAACCAACAGGCGTAGTTTCAGCTACAGTAGATAGAAATGACGAGACTGTAATTGATTTAATAGATGATGAGTACCGTGCGTTTAAACCATTTCCTATTGGAAGACTTGATAAAGATACAGTAGGACTACTGCTAATTACTAATGATGGTGAATTAAACCATAAATTGATTGCACCTAAGAATCATGTTGATAAAGTATATTATGCAGAAATAAATAAATTTATAGATGCAAGTGACATAAAGGCCTTTAAGAAGGGCATTGTAATAGACGACGGATATAAATGCATGCCAGCGGAATTAGAAGTGTTAACTGCAAATGAAAACGGATCAGAGGTAATGGTTACTATTCAAGAAGGTAAATTCCATCAAGTGAAAAGAATGTTTGAGAGCGTAAATAAAAATGTTATGTTCTTAAGAAGAGTTAGTTTTGGACCATTAAAATTAGATATAGATTTAGCTGAAGGCCAATGTAGAGAATTGTCGGAAAGTGAGATAGAATTATTGAAACAGGTGTAATTTAATTAGAAATATTATATTATATGACAAAAATAAACAAATTATAAATCTAATATATTCATTTTACAAATTATTTACAATGAAATTAGTGAAAAACACTTGCAAACATAAGTAAAATTCAATATAATTAAGGTGTAAAGATAAATAGAGAGATAAATAGCCCCCTTTTTATTTATTATAGAGCAGCCCAACCCCAAGGGTTGTTCTATTTTGTAAAAAAAAGTCGATTTCTGTTAAGAAATTCTAATATAATATGTTTAGATAAAACACCCCCATTGAATATAACTATTTAATGGGGGTGTTTTTTATAGAAGATTAGGGAAGTATATAATCACATAGTATATACTAGATGCAGTTTTTAGATTATAATAAAGTGAGCAATTATAGAAGTACATGAATAAATTATCATAATAACATTAAAAACTGGAGCAATAATAAATAATTTTTAGAATAATTTATAAACACATTAGTATAAAAATTATATTGATATAAAAATTAAACATGTAGAAATTAAAACGTGTAGCAATTAAATAGGAGGAAACCTAATGGATATAAAAGAAACTTTAATAAGTTTTATGACGGAGCAAGCATACAAGCCTATGAATATAGCAGAACTAGCTAGAGTGTTTGATATTAAGAAAAAAGACATGAAGGGTTTTACTGCTTTATTATCTGAAATGGAAAAAAATGGTGATATAGTTAGATCAAAAGCTGAATATTATGGTATACCAGAGAAGATGGGTCTTGTAGTTGGTAAATTTCAAGGTCATCAAAGAGGGTTTGGATTTGTAATACCAGAAACAGAAAGACCGGATGTATTTATTCCGGCAGACAATGTAAATGGAGCAATGAATGGTGATAAGGTTCTTGCAAAAGTTTTAAAAGAAGAAAACAATGGTAAAAAATGTGAAGGTGAAATTGCAAAAGTAATAGAAAGATCTAATAAAACGATAATAGGAACTTATCAGGATAGTAATAACTTTGGGTTTGTAGTAGCTGACGATAAGAGAATCGCTCAAGATATATTTATTCCTAAATCTGAAAGACTTGGTGCAAAAACAGGGCAAATAGTAATAGCTGAAATAACTCAGTGGCCAGAACAAAAAAGAAACCCTGAGGGAAAAATTATCGAAATACTTGGTAACAAAGGTGACGCAGGTATTGATATATTATCTATAATTAAAAAACATAAACTACCAGAGGAATTTCCAGAGGCTGTTGAAGATTATACAGAAAACATATCTGATGAAATTCCAAAGGAAGAATATGAAAGAAGAAGAGATTTAAGGGATCTACGTATGGTAACCATAGATGGCGAGGATGCTAAAGATCTAGATGATGCAGTATCCATCGAACTTTTAGATAATGGTAACTATCGTTTAGGAGTCCACATAGCAGATGTTTCTAACTATGTTAAGGATAAAAATCCTTTAGACAAAGAAGCTCTAAAAAGAGCAACTTCAGTATACTTAATTGATAGGGTTATACCAATGCTTCCTAAAAAATTATCCAATGGGGTTTGTAGTTTGAATCCTAAAGTGGATAGGTTAGCACTTACTTGTTTTATGGAGATAGATAAAAATGGAAAACATGTAGATCATGAAATAGTGGAAAGTATTATAAAAACTAACGAGAGAATGACTTATACTGACGTTACGAAAATACTTACTGATAAGGATGAAGAAGTAATTAAAAGATATGACTATTTATATGAAGACTTTAAACATATGGAAGAGTTATGTGCCATTCTTAACAAAAACAGGATGAATAGGGGCGCTATAGATTTTGATTTTACTGAGTGTAAAATAATATTAAATGAGAACGGAAAACCTATAGATATTGTACCTTACGAAAGAGGTATTGCAAATAGAGTAATTGAGGAATTTATGTTAGCGGCTAATGAAACTGTAGCTGAACATTTTTTCTGGCTAAATGTACCATTTGTATATAGAATTCATGAAGATCCAGACGAAGAAAAATTAATGCGTTTCAGTGAATTTGCACATAATTTAGGATATGCTGTAAAGTGGGGAAAAGAGGTTCACCCTAGAATGCTTCAAGATATTTTAGGAAAAGTTAAAGGACAGAAAGAAGAAATGGTAGTAAGTACTTTGCTTCTTCGTTCTATGATGAAAGCAAAATATTCATCAGAATGTAGTGGTCATTTTGGTTTGGCTGCTAAGTATTATTGTCACTTTACATCACCAATTAGAAGATATCCAGATTTAATGATCCATAGGATTATTAAAGAGGTTATAAATGGTGGATTAAGTGATGCAAGAATAGAAAGACTAAAAAAAGAAGTCGAAATTGCAGCTAAACAATCATCAGATATGGAAAGAGTAGCTATGGAAGCTGAAAGAGACGTTGATGACTTAAAGAAAGCAGAGTATATGAATGAGAGAATTGGTCAAGAATTTGATGGTATTATTTCATCAGTAACTAATTTTGGATTATTTGTTGAACTCCCTAATACTGTAGAAGGGTTAGTTCATATGACTACTTTAGATGATGATTATTATGTCTTTGATGAAAGACATTTAACCCTTATTGGTGAGAGAACTAAGAAAATGTACAAATTAGGAGAAGAGGTAAGAATAATAGTTAGTAAAGTTGATCTAACTTCTCATGAGGTTTATTTTGATATAATTAAAGATGAAGATGAGCATGAAAAAGACTCAGATGATTATTCAGTTAGTCAACTAAATGAACTTATAAAGGATGATTCAACAAAGTAAGAAGATTATGTTGTAGAATAATCTTAATATAAGTAGATAAGAATAGAAAATATAAGAATATAAGAGAGGAAAATTTCCTCTCTTATATTCTTATATATATGGATTATTTTGTGAAAACAATCTATATATTCTTGAAAAAAAGCACTATATATAGTATAATAATAGTTATTAAACACAACAATATAAGGTACTCTTATACTATATTAATAAGAATAAAGTAGGTGAAGTTATGATAAAGAAAACAGAAAACAAGACACTTGCGCAAAATAAAAAAGCAAGACATGATTATTTTGTAGAGGAAGCAATGGAAGCTGGTATAGAGCTTGTTGGTACAGAGGTGAAATCCATTAGAGCTGGTAAAGCGAACTTAAAAGATAGTTTTGCAGATGTTATAAATGGAGAAATATACGTTAAAAATATGCATATAGGCCATTATGAGAATGGTAATCAATTTAATGTTGATCCATTAAGAGCAAGAAGGTTATTGCTTCATAAAGAACAAATACTTAAACTAGGGTTGTTCACAGCTCAAAAAGGTTATACACTGGTTCCATTAGCTCTTTATCTTAAAGATACTAAGGTAAAAGTCAATCTAGGTGTTGTTCGTGGTAAGAAGGATTATGATAAGAGAGATGCAATGCTAGAAAAAGATGCTAAGAGAGACATGGATAGACAAATAAAAGAGAGAATGAGATAAAGTCTAATAATGAACTTAGATTCCATAATATTAGCACTTGATAAAGAATATAATATGGTGTATTATTAGGTCTATAGTCATTAACATAGTAAAGTAGCTAAGATTACTATCTAATTGATATATGAGCTACAAAAATTTAGAAAATATAGCTTTGCGTTATATATGTAATAATGATTTTATATTATTACAGTGCAAAAGATTTAAACTTAATCTTTTCACATCTTAGGGGGCGTACTTGGTTTCGACGGGGGTACGTTGTATCGAGGAAGCGAGCTGAGGGAACCTATGGACCCGCATTAAAAAACTATTGGAACAATTTAAACGCAAACGATAATTTACAACTAGCAGCTTAGACTGCTACGTCTTACCTTAGAGTACCGCGGCTTAGGATAGGGCGACGACAGCGGTGAACCGAGTCTGGGAAAGCTTTGACCTGGAAACGGAAAATATGAAGCTACTAAAACTTAAACCTGGTCAGTAGGGGTTAGGTAGAGGGAATGTTAAATTATTGACTACGCTCGTAGATGCCTAGGTGTTGCTGCCTTCGGACAGGGGTTCGACACCCCTCGCCTCCACCATATTTAGCAACGTTTCAAGATGGTTTGACATCCAATTTGACATCCATCTTTTTTACAATGGTATTAAGTTTATCAGCAGAATTATCTTTCATATTAGATAATATATGCTGATATTTTTTTGTCATATTTGTATCTGCGTGTCCCAATCTTGCAGCAGCCTCCTTGTCAGTTACACCTTTTTTTAACATCATAGTGGCATTAAAGTGGCGATAATGGAGATCTCTCCATTATCGCCATTGTTTTGCCACGCATTTGTTAGAGTCTGGAACAGATATATGTTATATCCAAAGATTGTTAGGACATACTCAATTAAATACTACAACTATCTATTTACATCTTAGGAGGCTGGATTTACTTCTAGATAAAAAAGGTGAACAAGATGATTGAGATTCAAGACATATTTAATCAATTTGGCGATGAATATAGAAGAAAGCATAAGCTGCCGCTACATATATTAAAAACTATGATTGCTATTGAGTCTTGTAGAACAGCTGAACTCGGTGGTCATGTGGATGAATGTAATGAATGTGGGCACATAAGAATATCTTATAATTCTTGTAGAAATAGGCATTGTCCTAAATGCCAAACTTTAGCCAAAGAAAGATGGCTTCAAAAAAGAAAAGAAGATTTATTACCCGTAGGGTATTTTCATATAGTTTTTACTATACCCCAAGAACTCAACTTTATAACACTTACAAACCAAAAGGAAATGTATTCTATACTATTTAACTCTGTTTCTGAAACTCTACTTGAACTATCAAGAGACAAAAAATATTTAGGAGCAGAAATTGGTTTTATGAGTATCCTTCATACGTGGGGTCAAAACCTTATGAAGCATCCTCATATTCATTGTATAGTCCCAAGTGGTGGATTAACATTTGATGGTACAAGATGGATAAATTCAAAAAAAGATTTTTTTATTCCAGTAAAAGTCTTATCAAGAAAGTTTAGAGGTAAATTCTTATTTTATCTTAAAAAAGCTTATCAAAGTAATGCTCTTAAATATACTACTGGAATTCAGGAATTAACAGAAAAGCATATATTTCATAGCTTCATAGATAAGTTATACAAAAAGGAATGGGTTGTATACTGTAAACCCCCTTTCGGGAGTGCAGAGCACGTGCTTGAGTACCTTGGTAGATATTCTCATCGAGTTGCTATATCCAATCATAGAATTGTGAATTTGGAAAATGGGTATGTAACATTTAAGTGGAAAGATTATAGAGACAATAATAAAGAAAAATTTATGA
>NZ_CALEVF010000221.1 GCF_937920395.1 uncultured Clostridium sp.
AATTATTTTCACAGGAAGAATTAATGATAGAAAATTAATTGAGGAAGAATATAAAAAGGCAAAGATTTTCTGCCTTACCTCAAGGTGTGAGGGATTCCCAAATGTATTTGGAGAAGCAGCTAACAAAGGTTGCTATATAATTTCGTCAGATATAGATCCTGCATGGGATATAACAGACGACAAAAAATATGGAAGTGTGTTTCCTATAAATGATCATGTTGCTCTTGCAAATGAACTGATAACAGTTTGTTTAAATGAAGCAAGATTAGAAACAGTGTGCAGGGATATTCAAATTTATACAAAAGAGAATTTTGAATGGATAAAACTTTGTGAAAAGATAGAATGTTTCTTAAACGAAAATAATGAATAAGATAGGAGATTGATTTATGGATAATAGCAATCTAGTCAGTGTATTGGTTCTATCTTATAATAATTTAAGATATATGAAAGAATGTCTAAATTCAATTATGCAGCAGAATTATCAGCATATTGAAATTATTATAAGCGATGACTTTTCTAGCGACTTTAAGAAAGATGAAATAGAACAATTTATAATGGATAATAAAAAAGGAAATATAGTTAATTATGTAATAAATCATAATTCATGCAATTTAGGAACGGTTAAAAATTTAAATAAGGCAATTAGTTTGGCAACTGGTAATTATTTTATTAATCTTGCTTGTGATGATTTACTTTTTGATAGTGGTACTATAAGTGCCATTGTAAAATTTTTTTCTGATTCAAATTATCTTGTATTAGCGGGATATATAGCTGAGTATGATGAAAAATTAAAGGAATGTTTATTAATAACACCTACATTAGAATATATTAAATACACCTATGGTAATCCTATTGATTGTTATAGAGCTTTATGTGCCTGTAATTTTATTCCTGCGCCAGGTATGGCGTACAAAAGAGAACTTATAAATAGATATGGTATGTATGATGAAGAATATAAATTAGTAGAAGATTATCCAAGATGGTTGTATTTAACAAGAAATGGATGCTGTATTGGATTTTTATCACGTTTTATTGTTAAATATAGAAATGGAGGTATCTCATTTAACAGAGATGAAAATATTGATAAAATTTATAATGATGATTTAGCATTAGTTAAAGAAAAAGAGATATTACCTTATGTGAATATAATTAAAGATATCAACTATAAGTAGTGGGGAATTTAATATTAGAGATTTTTAAGGAAATTGTATTTAAAATTATTGAGAAAATCATTAAGCTTTTACTGAAAATTAATTTTCATGCAAATCTTATGTTTAATGAGAGGAGTGATCTAATGAATGATAGTAAAATTTCAAATAGTGCAATAATTAAAGATAATGTAATTATTGGTGATAATGTAATAGTAGAAGACAATTGCTATATAGATTATGGAGCAATATTAAGAGATAATGTTCATATAAAAAAAGGCAGTTACATTGGAGTCAGATGCATTTTAGGAGAGTATTTAATGGACTTTTATTCTGATAGAACAAATAAGGTTCATCCTTTAATAATTGGAGAAAATGCATTGATTAGAAGCGAAACAATTGTTTATGGTGAAACAGTTATAGGAAATAATTTTCAGACTGGTCATAGAGTAACTATAAGAGAAAAGTCATTAATAGGAAATAACGTTAGGATTGGAACATTAGCTGATATACAAGGAGATTGTAGCATAGGAAATTATGTGAATCTTCATAGTAATGTGCACATAGGTCAAAAAAGTGTAATAAAAGATTATGTTTGGATTTTTCCATATGTTGTTTTAACTAATGATCCTACTCCACCATCAAAAACGATGTTAGGGGTTACTGTAGAATCTTACGCAGTAATTGCTACTGGAAGTGTAATTTTGCCTGGAGTAAATATAGGTGAGGACTCATTTGTTGGAGCAGGAAGTGTGGTAGGTAAAAATGTAGAAAAAGAAACACTAACAGTTGGAAATCCAGCAAAAAAAACATTCCCAATACAGGACATAAAAAACAAGTTAACTGGGAAGAAAATTTATCCTTGGAAATATACTTTTTCTAGAGGGATGCCATGGGAGGAGCTAGGGTACGCGCAATGGTTAAAAAGTGAGAGTGTATTATAAATGGTTAGGTTTAACATTACTGAATTCTAAAAAAGGGGAATAACCTAATGAATATTGTAAGAAATCTAAATAATATCTCATGTAAAGAATATTGTAACAATAATAATTCTAAATATTCTATTCTTAAAAAAGAATATTTTCAGAAAAATTATATACCAAATTACATGGATAATAATGAAGTTAATAATTATATAGAAGTTAGTTATCCTGAAACTTATGTAGCTGATTTATATAATATAAACATAATTGGGGGAAATAGTATTATTTTTGATGAAAATAATAATTGTATTTATGATTTGCCACTGATGGATGATGAAAATAGATTTCAACTAGCAATGGGAAATACAATTTTTGTAGATAAGAAATCTACTTTAGTTAACTATAACAATTCAAATGAAATAATTAAAGAGGGAATAATGCTTATAGCAAATGGGTCTTTTAATTATTTCCATTTCAATCTAGAATCATTATCTAAATTATGTTTAATTAATGAAAAAGAAGAATATAATAAAGTTCCAATATTGGTAGATGAAAGATGCCTTAAAATTCAATCATTTAAAGATGAATTAGAAAAATTAAATTCAAATGGAAGAGAAATAATTTCTTTAAAACAAGGATATTGTTATAATGTTAAAAAATTAATATATATATCAGAATTGATTATTGAACCTATTAATCTTAAAACAGATGCATTTCTAAGATATGAAGATTATAGAGTGAGTGAGGTAGCTGTGAAGTTGCTACATGATAATTTAGCCATTAAAAGTAATATCTTTAGAAAATTATTTATCTCTAGAAAAAATAGTAGTGTTGTTAGATTGCTATATCAAGATAAAATCGAACAAATTTTTAAAGAGTATGGTTATGAAATAATATATCCAGAAGATATGTGTTTTGACGATCAATTAAAAATTTTTTCACAAGCTGAATTCATAGCAGGTGCAAGTGGAGCTGGATTTACAAATATTTTATTTGCTAATAAAAAGACAAAAATCATATGTATAATGCCTAAACAAATAAAATTTTCATGTTATTCAAGTATAGCTGGAATCTTAGGTCAACAGTTCTATGGTTTAGATGCAAAAATCCATGATAATACGAATGTGGTTTATTATCAAAACAGTATTGAATTAGGAGAAGAATATTTAAGAACTTTTCTAGAAAGGTTTAAACACTAATATTGAGGAGAGGCAATATGTATAATTGTTCATTGCTTAAATTCATGAATATTAATAGTAAATATGGTAATTTAACACCTATAGAAGAAATGGTGGATGTCCCTTTTGATATAAAACGTATATATTATATTACAAAAGTACCCCAGGGAATTGAAAGAGGTTTTCATGCACATAGAAAACTTCATCAAGTGCTAATATGCCTTAATGGTTCTGTGAAAGTAAAGGTGAAAAATCCAAAGGAAGAGAGTGAATTTATTTTAGATGATACATCAGTTGGTCTGTATATTGGACCATATATTTGGAGAGAAATGTATGATTTTAGTGAAGGAGCTGTTCTTTTAGTACTTGCATCTGATTACTATAACGAAAGTGATTATATAAGGAATATGGACTTTTATATGCAAGAGGCAGTCAAAAGATATTAGGGAGTGATTACGGTGAGTATTCCATTTATAAATTTAGAGCCAATGCATAGTGAAATAAAAGATGAGATTATAGAAGCTTTTATAAGAGTATACAATAGAAATTGGTTTATTCTAGGACAAAGTGTAGAAAACTTTGAAAAGAAATTTTCACAGTATTGTAATACTGATTATTGTATAAGTTGTGGAAATGGATTAGATGCGCTTTGCCTTATATTAAAGGGGTATGATATAGGAATTGGTGATGAAGTAATTGTGCCATCTAATACTTATATAGCTACCGCTTTAGCAGTTTCAAATGTTGGAGCTAAGGTCGTTTTAGTTGAGCCGGATATTAAAACATTTAATATAGATGTAAATAAAATTGAAGAGGTCATTACAAAAAGAACAAAAGCAATTATTGCTGTTCATCTATATGGTAGGCCAATAGATGCTGATAAAGTAAGAGTCTTATGTGAAAAATATAATCTGAAATTTATAGAAGATGCAGCTCAAGCTCATGGAGCTATATATAAGGGCAAAAAAATAGGAAGTCTTGGCGATGCAGCTGGGTTTAGTTTTTATCCAGGTAAAAATTTAGGAGCGCTTGGCGATGGAGGAGCTATTCTCACGAGTGACATTATCTTGGCACAAAAGGTGAGGGCATTAAGAAACTATGGCTCAGATATTAAATATCATAACGAGTATAAGGGCGTTAATTCTAGACTTGATGAAATACAAGCGGAATTTCTATTAGTAAAGTTAAGGTATCTTTACAAATGGAATAATGACAGACAAAGAATCGCAAGACTATATATTGAAAGAATAAATAATAGTAAATTAATTCTTCCAGATATAAAGCTAGTTAAAGACTCAGTATGGCATGTATTTCCTGTTAGGACGGAGTATAGAAATGAATTACAAAAGTATTTGAAGGATAAAGGAATAGGGACTTTAATTCATTATCCAATACCAATTCATCTTCAGCAGGCTTATAAGGATTTAGGTTATAAGCTGGGTGAGTTTCCAATAGCAGAAGAGATCTCAAATACTGTGCTAAGTTTACCAATGTGGTATGGAATGAGTGAGGAAGAAATTAATTATGTTATGGAGGTTTTAAATAAGTGGTAAAAATATAGAACTGTTACTTAAAGAGGCTAATACGAATAGTGTGTTAAATCTAGCAAGGTATAAAATGCTAGATTTTTATTTTTAGATAATATTTAGCCATGCGTATCTTAATGCGTAATATTGAACTATACAGAGACATATGTAGAAATATGAATATAATTCGTTTATAAGGTATAAATGGTGGAATTGATTCTGTATTAATGTGATAGAATATTCCTTGTCGTCATATACGAGTGGCACATTGGTCTTTGAAAATTAAACAGAGAAATAGGTAAAGAAATGAAATAA
>NZ_CALEVF010000222.1 GCF_937920395.1 uncultured Clostridium sp.
TTTCTAGGGAGTAGATGTATTGACTTCGGTCGATGCAATAGAAGAATATTAATTTATTTTTCAAAATATCTATTGTAATTACTCGTTCCTATTTTTCTGTTTAATTTTGAGAGACTAATATTAAAAATAAAACCAACAATAATAAGCACTAAAGTGATTATTATTGTTGGTTTTATTTTTTTTTTTGATTATATTTATAATAAAAAGTCATAAAAAAGACATATTAAAAAACTATAACTTATATAAAAAAACAAACCTCCACGAAAATATGGAAGTTTGTTTTTCTATATAAACAATTTGTTAATAAGCAAATATCAACTTACCTAAAGTAATAGCTACTGGTTTTGAAGTCAACCATTTATTTGTTACGGTACCATCATAAAAAAACAAGGCACCATTAGTTGGATCAGAACCATTTAAGGCTTTATATGCAGCATTTAGTGCTGAGTTACTTGCAGTTTTATTAATCATTCCGTTCATTACTGGGGTAAATTGATAGTGGCCACCACTTTGCTGGTTAATTACACTACTAATATTATTTGGATATTTTGAACTTTGGACTCTATTGACAACTACGGCTCCAACAGACACCATAGCATTATTGCTTTCGCCAGATGCTTCAGCCGTTATTAGTTTAGCTAACAATTTTACATCACTATTAGAATATTTAATAACCTTATTATTATCTTGAGGCAATGATTGTGTAAGTGAAGAATTTTGTGTTATCGATTGTTTATTCTCAGCCTTATTTTGAGATGTTTTATTATCATTTCCTGAATTATTTGGAATTTTAAAGACATCTCCAGGATAAATAGTATCACTCCACTTATTATTCGCAATTCTTATTTTATCTAATGGTAAATTATATTTTTTTGCTATGAAGTATAGACTATCACCACTTACTACTTTATAAGTATTAGTTGGAACATCTAGTACTTGTCCAGTTTGTATGGTACTGCTTAATAGCCTATTATTCTTCATTAATATATTTGTAGTTGTATTGTAGGCAGTACTTATTTCACCTAATGTATCACCTGATTTAACTTGATAAGTAGCTGCATATACAGAACTGCTACTTGCTAGAACTAAGCTTAATGCTAGTATAGTGCTTTTGAAATTTAATTTAATGATATTGAGTCCTCCTTTATATGCCTGCGAGGTTAGTTGACGGATTCGGGTTAAAGGTACCCTACTCTAAAAAGAGATTCACCCCATTTATAATCCCCCGTTCTCCTTATAGGAGATTCGGCAATACATTAACTATATTGTAACACAAAACGACAAAATAACCTATGTTAGAAATTGTAACAACATTAAAGGACATAATAAAATTAAAAATATAAAAAAATATTTAAGAATCTATATATTTTTTGTTTTTGTAAATACTAAAGTTAAGTGATGCAATAAATATTTTGTATCCAAAAAAGATAAGAGGAGATGTTATTTTGGAGAATGATAGTAATAGAAAAGTAAGTAGAGAAAAGCAATACGTAGAGAAGGAAAATGGAGAAAAGAAAACATTTGTAAGTGAAGTTCAGGAATTTAATAAACCGGAAGATTATGATGACGCATTTAAACAGTATTATCCTGAACAAAGCTAAAGTTTAATGAAATATTGTAAAATACAAGTATATTAAAAAAAGAATCAAGCTCTATTATGGAGCTTGATTCTTTTTACATTCTAGAAAATTAAAAACTTACAAATTTACTTTTTAATGCTGGGTTTGATGTGATAAGCTTATGAATAGAAAATCCCACAAAACAATTAAATGCAGAAGTAGGAAGTACTATTGACACAAAGAGTACTAAAAATGGTGAAGGTAAACCAAACAGAAAGAGGGCTGAGGTTAAAAAAACGCTTCCACTCACTATAGTTCCAATAAAATAAATGCTTGATATTTTAAGGGGAGAACTTGAATTTAACCCTTTATATATAGAGTATATAATGATTGAAGTTACTGATTTATCTATAATGTTGGGAAGTTGTCCACCGGGAAAAGTAGTAGTTAAAGCACCTAAAATACCAGCTACGATTCCTGTTATAATTGCCATTTTAAAATTTTTTGTAATTGTTATGGATAAAATCATAAATGCTAGTAATAAATCAGGTTTCATTCCAAAAACTATACCTGGTGTAATTTGATGCAATATAAGACCTATTGCTAGTAACAGAGAAGTTATTATTATTTTATTTGTTTTCATAAACAGTATCTCCTTTTCAAAATAATTAATATTTATGGATTTTAGTATTATTTTATAAGCTAGTATCTTTCAGAACATCAAATTGATCACCACCTTTATATTGATTATTAAAATAAAAAAAACCTCCGCCCTATATTAGGGCGAAGGATATTCGCTATACCACCTAAATTATGCTAAAAAAATAAGCATATTTTATATTTCGAGTACTAAAATACTCTAGCCCTTTTAACAGTGGGCATCCGGTAACTACTACACTCAAAATATGAGTTCGGGTTACTTCTAGTAGGTCCATTCATTAAAGTTATCAATACTGAGATTGCACTATCCTCAGCTCTCTGAAATTGCATTACTTTAATTACTCTTCCTATTCAATGAATTTATAATATAATTTATGATTTCATAATGATATGTCATCAAATTTTATAAGATTAAGGGAATTATAACATTTAAATGGTTAATTGTAAATAGATATTTATTTTATATATTTATTTTATGATATTTATTTAGAAGAAAAGTTATATTGTAAATAACATTTTTAGTAGAAAAATACAGTTATTAAGTTTATAATAATTATAAATATAGCAATGCAAGGGGGTAAAGAATAATGTTGGGTACAATTGTGAATTCGTTATCAATAATAATTGGCGGATTTGTAGGTTCGTCATTTAAAAATAAAATTTCTGATACATATACTGAAACAATTATGAAAGGTCTAGGATTATGTGTGATACTAATTGGATTAAAAGGTGCACTCCAGGTAAATAACATATTATTATTATTATTATTAATTAGTGTTACAGTAGGAACGCTTATTGGTGAAATAATAAAAATTGAGAAAGAAATAGAAAATATTGGAGCTTTTCTAGAAAGCAAAGTGTCAAGCTAAAGTGGGATAGCTAAAGGTTTTGTAACGGCAAGCTTAGTATTTTGCGTAGGAGCGATGTCTATAATGGGATCGCTTGAAAGTGGTCTCTCTAAAAATTACAGTTTACTCTATGCTAAATCTTTATTAGACGGTATATGTGCAATTATTTTTTCATCGACAGTAGATGTCAAAGTTTGTTTTTCTGCAATTTCAGTTTTGGTATACCAGGGTATTATAATTTTAACAGCTTCTCTTATGAAACAATTTTTAATAACATCTGTTGTAAGTGATATGCCAGCTGTTGGGGGATTATTAATTGTAGCAATCGGTGCAAATATGCTGGATATTAAAAGAATAAAAGTAGGCAACATGCTTCCAGCAATATTTATTCCTCTTTTATAATACATTTTTAAATGTATTATAAGTAGTTTTACATAAAAGAGAAGACGTTAGCAATGATAATATTGCTAACGTCTTCTCTTTTATAGAATTATTTTATTAAAATTCTATAGTAGTTTTATCAAGCCAAGTCCATTCTGGTTTAAATACTTTTACATCTTCTAGAAGTTTAAAGAAAGCTACATCAGCTAGTTTTGCTTCTATTAGAATATCAAAATCTATGCCTAAAGGAATGCATTTCTCAATAAATTCAATAAACGATGCTGCATCAAGGTAATCAGCATGTTTTTTATCTTTTTCCCCAGTTTTAGGACTAGAAAAATGTACCTTTGGTGGTAAAGGTTGACCTTCCCAAGTTTCAAATATGTCTTTTATCATAGGTTCTAAATCATCACCACCGTTATTGCAGTTATTATGATGTACATCTAGTACCATAGGTGCTTTAATTTCTTGGCAGATATTTAATACTTCTTTTGTAGTAAAGCTTTTATCATCATTTTCAAATATTAGCATATCTGTTATTTCTTTTGGTAAGTTATTAAAATTCTTAAAGAATCGTTCTGTAGCAGCAAGTTTCCCGCCTTCTTTACCTCCAATATGCAATACCATTTTTCCTAGAGGATAGTTAATATCTTTAAAAAGATTTGCATGAAATTGTAAATTTTTCAAGGTGCTTTTTACTACTTCTTCCTTAGAACTGTTTATAACATTAGACTCATCTGGATGAGTATCTACTCTTAAATTATTATTGTTAATATAATTTCCAAGCCATTCAAAATCCATTTTTAAAATTCTTCTAAATTCCCAATTAGTAACTTCAGGATGTGTTGCTAAAGGTATTAAAGCAGAAGTTATTCTATAAAAGTGGACATCATTTTTTACTGTGTATTCCAGAATTTTATGCAAATCATTAACGTTTGAAACTGCTACCTTTTGTAGCTTTTCAAGCTTATCCCTATCAGTTGATTGTTTTGTATATGTAGAAAAAGTTACAGTGCTTGCTGAAGTTATTTTAGCTGACTTTAATGCTGTAGCCACATATCCTAATCTTATTTGCATAATATCACTCCTCATATAATATAGTTATACCATTGAATAAAAATTAAAATATTTCTAATAACTAATATTCATTAATATATTTAAATTGTTGAATTATCATATCAAAATCTATTCTATAAATTAAAATATACTTTAATTTGTATAAGCTTATGGCTATTATATTATCTATAATAAAGTTAATTTACAAATATTGTATGTAGAATATTGAGTAAAGGTCAGAAAACTTACTGGCGAGATAGTTTCCTATTTATCTCCATAATGTAAAAGCAAATACAATATTTTAAATGATTCTTAAGAATACTTTATTAAATAAATATAATATCTAAATAGATTTAAGAACGAACCCAAATTTAATCATATCACATAACTACAGTGTATGTAAAACAATATACACATAATTGAAGAAATATTTATAATGTTGAGGGAATTTATTGAATAATAGTTAGAAAATACTTAAAAAGATGAACATTATTTTTTCCCTAGTGGAAGGCCAATAGTTATTTTTGTGCCCATTTCAGGTTTACTTTCTACTAGGATTGAGCCGTTATGTTTGCTTATAATCCATTTTGATATTGATAGACCGAGACCTGTTCCACCACTTTCTTTTGATCTTGATTTGTCACATCTATAAAATCTAGTGAAGATATGGGGAAGATCGTTTTTTGCAATGCCAATTCCAGTATCTATAATTTCAATTGTTAAGCTGCTCTTTTTTATATAACTATTTAACTTAATAGTTCCCCCTATAGGGGTATACTTAATACTATTATCAATAAAAATTCGTAATGCTTGTTTTAATAAATTTTTATCTGCATAAATAGATAATTTTTCATTAAGGTCACTTGAAATTTGATGATTTGAGTCAATTAGTTTAGTTTCTTTGATGAGTTCATTTATAAGTTCATTTGCACAAAAATATTCTTTATAGATTTTTTGAGTTTTTTTATCACTTCTTGCAAGGAAAAGAAGTTTTTCTACTAGTTGCTGCATATTATAAGACTCACTTTTAATAGCTGTGATTGATTCAGCGAGCACTTCTTTGTCATCTTTACCCCAACGGTATAACAAATTAGCATAACCTTGAATAACAGCGATTGGTGTTCTGAGTTCATGTGACGCATCTGATACAAACTGATTTTGCATTTCGTATGATGTTTGAAGCCGATCCAGCATTTCGTTAAAAGTTTCGGCTAGTTGCTTTAATTCATCATGAGAAGTGCTAACATTTATCCTCTTTTCCAAAACATTAATTGAGATAGCTCTTATTGTTTTCGTCATATGTTTTATAGGTAAAAGCATTTTTTTACTAGCTCTAGATCCAAAACCTAATGTAATAATTAAAGAAAATATATTTACAATAAAAATTATTACTGTAAAAATAGCCAAATATATATTTTCTTTATTTAAATCTTTAGAAAATTGAAAGAAAAATATTTTATTATTAAGTTCAAGTTTTGATGTAACAAAAACAAGCTGTTGGTTAAATTCATTGATAACTGAATTAGTTGTAGTCTCTTTATGAAAAGATATATTATTTTTATCTTTTTGACTAGAATAAACAAGGGTTTCATTCTCATCAAATACATTTAAGGTAACATATTTTATGTTAGCGAAAATATTGTTTTTAAAGCTCTTAGTACCGTTGTCTAATTTTACATAACTAGTAGATACTGTGTTATATTTAGCGAGTTCATTTTGTGCTTCATTTATTAAAAAAAATCTAAAACCTATAATTAAACTAATACTTAACACAAATAATGTAATAGAAAAAATGAGAGTATACACCGCTGTCATTTTAAAACTAATTGAAAATCTTAATCGTTTATTAATGGTGTGTAATAATGTTTTTATTAATTTTGGTGTAAAAGTCAGAATTATTAAGAATGTTTTTAAGAACAATCTGAAAAATTTAATTGTAATTTTAAAGATAAATCGTATATTATTCATCTTTTAAAATATATCCCACCCCTCGCACTGTATAAATAAATTTCTTGCTAAATTTATCATCTATTTTACTTCTTAAGTATCTAATGTATACATCTACTACATTAGTATCACCCATGTATTCATATCCCCATACAATATCTATAATTTTATTTCTTGTAAGTACTATATTCTTATTTTCTATTAGCAATTTAAGTAAATCAAATTCTGTCTTAGTTAGGTCTATAGAGTTGTTATTATAAGTGACCATATGTTGAGCTAAGTCTAGGCTCAACTCTCCAACAGACAGTATATTTAAAATTTTATTTACATTTGTGCTCTTTTTTAATGCGGTTCTGATTCTTGCAAGTAATTCTTCAATTGCAAAAGGTTTAGTCATATAGTCATTTGCACCTATATCCAGGCCAGTAACCTTATCCATTATCTCATCTTTTGCAGTAAGCATTATGATAGGGATATCTGATACTTGCCTTAGTCTTCTTAGTATTTCTAGCCCGTTTAAAGAAGGTAACATAATATCAAGAAGTAAAAGATCAAAGACTTCATTCATAGCTTTATCTAAACCCTCACGTCCATCATGGCACTGCGAAACGATATAACCTTCATACTTTAGCTCGAGTTCAAG
This sequence comes from uncultured Clostridium sp., assembly GCF_937920395.1. Classification (GTDB taxonomy): domain Bacteria; phylum Bacillota; class Clostridia; order Clostridiales; family Clostridiaceae; genus Clostridium_AD. Next base: position 7,095 of record NZ_CALEVF010000222.1, read on the forward strand.
AAATCGTGCTATTTTTATCTCATCTTCAATTATTAAAATTCTTTGTCCACTCATATATAACGATACCTCCAAAACATATTATATTAATCTATCTTATAATTTTCTTATTAAATTATTAATTTCATAATAATAGTATTATTATATATTATTTTGAATATAATTGCAGAGAATCAGGCTTATGTAATAAATCTTATTGTTTTAAAAAAACAACCTACATTTCAAAATGTAGGTTGTTTAAGTTTTATTCAGTTTTCATTTCTTCATTAATTTTTGCAGTTACATTATTAACAACAACTGACATTTTATCAAAGATTTTGTTAACCTGTGAATCTTCATTATTTTTCTTTACAATTCTTATTTTATGCTTTGTTATAATAGCGAGGACCAGTCCTACAATTACTAGTGGTGTAGCTACTATTGTTAGAATAACCGCAAGTGTTATGCAAATGTTTAAAATCACATTATCATTTTTTTTAATTACTAATTTTGTTTCATTACATTTTTTAATAAGAATTTTTATCTTTTTAAAAAAAGTACTTTCATTGCAAGTCTTTTCATCTGGTTTAATTTTGTTCTGCTTTTCAAGGTATATTAATGATTCAATGATGTTACCCTCATTTTGCTCTAAAGCGTTTTTAGCATCCTCATAACTTACATTTGCTCTTTTTCTTAATTCATCAATTTGTTCTAAATTTATTGACATATTTATTCCTCCTTTTATTTTGGTAGAGAACAGTTTTTACTTGGAAATGGGTTATTTGTTTTCTATATTTTTATTATATAACCTGTAAATTAAAGATTTATTAGTAGAAGATTAGAATCACATTAGAATATATTCAATGATATATACAAATTTATAATATTTTAAAAATTATAATATGAATTATAGTCTTAATCATGGTATAATAGAGACTTATGAGCTGAAAATTCATTTAAGGCATACTTAAAATTATATATAAAACAAGAGAGGAAGTTAAAATGAGTAACATGAAATTTGAGGAATTTAACATTAGTGAAGAAATATTAAAAGCAATTAAAAATTTAGAATATAAAAAGCCATCAGATGTACAAGCTGCGGTAATACCTATAGCGCTTGAAGGCAGAGATATTATTGTAAAATCACAAACTGGCAGTGGAAAAACTGCTGCCTTTGCTATACCACTTTGCGAAAGTGCTAATGTAGATGAAACAGAGCCACAGGCTTTGGTATTAACACCTACTAGAGAATTAGCACTTCAAGTAAGTCAAGATATAACAAACATAGGAAGATATAAAAAAATTAGAGCAATTGCTGTTTTTGGTAAGCAACCAATAGAAATGCAAAAGAAACAACTTAAGCAAAGAGTACATGTAGTTGTAGGTACACCAGGAAGAACCTTAGACCATATTGAAAGAGGCTCTATTAATTTATCCAAGGTTAAATACCTAATATTAGATGAAGCAGATGAAATGCTTAGCATGGGGTTTATAGAGCAAGTAGAAGCAGTTATTAAGGCTATCCCTAAAAATAGAATTACTATGTTATTTTCAGCTACAATACCAGAATCAATAGAAGCAATATGCACAAAATATATGGTTAACCCTGTTAAAGTAGAAATAAACCCTGAGAAGTTAACAGTTGATAGGATTGATCAAATATGTTATGAGGTAGATGAAGATAGAAAATTTAGTTTACTTAAGAGATTACTGTATATTGAAAATCCAGATTCTTGCATTGTATTTTGTAGAACAAAAGAAAATGTTGACGAAATTACTGTTCAAATGAAGAATCGTCATTATTCATGCATTAAGATACATGGCGGTATGATTCAAAATGATAGATTAGATGCCATGGAGAGATTTAGAAAAGGCGAATTTAGGTTTCTAGTGGCTACAGATGTTGCTGCAAGGGGAATCGATGTTGAAAATATAACACATATTATAAATTATAATTTACCAATTGAAAGAGGTAATTATGTACATAGAATAGGGAGAACTGGACGTGCAGGAAAAAAAGGAAAAGCTATAACTTTTGTTACTCGTAATGAAGAAAGATTTTTAAAGGCTATAGAACAGTATATTGGTATGGAAATACCAAAGGGATCAATTCCAACAAAGGAAAATTCTGAGCCTTTTAGGGAGGCATTTTATAAAAAACATGATGCTAAACCTGTTATTAAAAAGACTAAATCATCAAATTTTAATGGCGATATAATGAAAATATATATCAGTGCAGGAAAAAAGAAAAAAATAAGGACTGTTGATATTGTAGGTACTATTTGTAATATAGAAGGAATCGATTCTGATGACATAGGTATTATAGATATTCAAGATAGTTTTTCACATGTAGATATTATGAATGGAAAGGGTAAGTTAGTGTTAAAAGCTCTTGAAAATGGTACAATAAAAGGAAAAACTATTAGGGCTGAGAAGGCAAATAAATAATATTAAATAACATTACTTTAAAAGAAATTGGATGATTGTATTACTGAGTTATAAGCAATATTATATTTATATGAATTTAAAAGATAATAGTAAAAAGAGATTTAAGTAGAATATAATTTACTTAGGTCTCTTTTTACTATTACAAAGGAGTGTATAAATATCAGTTCAATAAAATAAAATTTGTACTATTATGTGTTTATTAACTTATGCTGTGAAAAAAATTATCAGTATGATTTTCATTTAAATTTTTAGTTTTTAAATTTTCATAGAAGTTTGCAAACGAGGAGTACATGTAAGGAGATAACCATAAATAACCGATGTATATTGTTAAAGTTGAAAGTATTCCCCAACCTATAAAACTTAATTGAAGGCAAAACAACTTCCATTTATAACCATACATCATTTTTTTACTCTCTTTTAAAGCATCCATAGCACTTAATTCTGGGTTGTCACTTAGTATATAAAATACCAAAAAGTAACTATAAGATGCAATTATTCCAGGAATTATAAGGAGTAAAGTCCAAAGACAAACAAACACAGTTATTAATAATTGTGCAAGTACTGCTGAAGAAAAATTATTAAAACCATCAAATATATTTTCAAATATAAAAGGTTCATGTCTAGCAAACTTTAAAAAACAAGTTATAAAGCCTAAAGTTATAGGACCAGATACTAATATAAAAATAACTGGACCTAGGAATGGGATAAAAATAATAACACAACCTATTACTGATAGCATCATACTATACAGAAAACATAATAAAATGGCATTACCCCAATTTCCTTTGAGTTGTTCTCTTGCAGAGCGTCTAAAATCTGAACTTATTTTAATAGAGTGATTGTTGAATTCCATATGTTCCTCCCCTAAGTAGTTAATAATTAGTTTATGTATATATTACAATGATTTATTGTAATATATTAACGTGATTTTATATAAAAATTTACTAATAAAACAATGAGGTAATACACATTATATTATCATAGTGTATACATATATACTAGTATTTGCTTTTTAATTTCTATCTTTTGAAGGTACATAGATAGGAACGAATTTGGCATAATATTCATAGAGTTATAATATTGTTTACAAATATAATTCAAATTTTCTTTGATATGTGTTAAAATGTAAAAGTTGTGGAAAAGATTTTGTAAATGATGATTTTAAAACAAACAACTAGGCTTTATAGAATATATTAATTCTAATATATATGATAAATAATATTACCTGTTAAAAAGGAGAGCTATAATGAAAGCATTTCAAGATTTAGTAAATGAGACTTTAGAAGTTCAAGATTTAGAAGAACTAGAATCGGCAGCAGATTTATTTCAGTTTGGTATAGAAAAAGGATATTATAATAAACGACAAGCAGATCAATTTAATGTTACTTATTGGAAAATGAAAAACAAGTGTTTAGCTTATGAAGTTGCTAAAGAAATAAAAGGCAATAAATTAGATATAATTACTATGGTTACTAGTGCTCCAACAGAAATAAAAGATAATATACGAGAACTTACTAATTATGTTAATGGACGGGTTAAAGCTTTGAAGGGTAAAATGAACGGTATTAGATAGTGGCAATATTTTTTAATAAGAACGATAAGAATAGAGGTATATATTATTATAATTAATTATAATAATATATACCTTTATTTATATAATCCTGATTTAAAAAATTAATTTAAGGGTATAATAAATAATGTATTGGATGATTTTGAGAAAAGTTTTTAAAATGTTCAAAACAACTGTTGTATATGACGTAACGTAATGTGTTAGTATAAATATAAAGCATATTTTTATTTTTCAACAATTGGAGAAAATTATGTGATTGAAATTAGAGATATAAAGTTTAAGCAAAAAATAAACAAAAAAATTAACTGTTTTAAAATAAAATTTAACATGAGAGGCAAGAGATATATGAAAATAAAGAATATCCCTTTTTCACCACCAGATATAACAGAAGTGGAGAAAAAACTTGTAATGGAGGTTTTAGATTCGGGATGGATTACAACGGGACCTAAGACTAAAGAGTTTGAAGATAAGATTTCTAACTATTGTGATGCAAATTATGCTGTAGCACTTGCAAGTGCTAGTGCAGGTTTAGAACTAATATTAAAAATTTATAATATTAGTGAGGGTGATGAGGTTATTACAACACCTTATACATATACAGCTACATCAAATGTAATACTTCATAGAGGGGTTATACCAACATTTGTAGATGTAAAAAAAGATAGTTTTCTAATAGATGAGCGAAAATTAGCTATGGCAATTACTGCTAAAACAAGAGCAATAATAACTGTAGATATAGGTGGAGTTCCTGTTGATTATGATGCTATAAGGGCAGTTATTAAGGAGAAAAATAGAGAAGATATTATATTTATATCAGATTCAGCCCATTCTTTTGGTGGGATATATAAGGGTAAAAAAGTTGGAGCACAAGCTGATTTTAATGTTTTTTCATTTCATGCAGTAAAAAATTTAATGACTGCAGAAGGCGGAGCAATTACTTTTAATGATAATAAATTCAAAGGTAAACAAGACTTAGCTAAAGAGTTTAAAATAACTTCACTCCAAGGTCAGTCAAAGAATGCTTTGGAGAAAATGAAAGCAGGAGCTTGGAAATATGATATAATAACAGATGGTATGAAATGTAATATGACAGATATTAATGCAGCTATAGGGCTTGGACAAATTGGAAGATATGAAGGTATGCTTACAAGGCGTAAAGCTATCTTTGATATATATACTAAAGCTCTTAGTACTAAACAGTGGGCAATTATTCCTTTTACAAAGGATGAGATTAGAGAGACTTCATATCATCTATATACTTTAAGGTTAAAAGGATTTAAGGAAGCACAAAGAGATGAATTAATACAAAAGCTTGCTGATATAGAGATAGCTACAAATGTTCATTTTACACCTTTACCAATGTTTACACTTTATAAAAATCTTGGGTATTCTATAAAAGATTATCCAAATGCATATAATCAGTATGCTAATGAAATAACACTTCCAGTATACTCAACACTTAAATTAGAAGATGCACAGTATGTAGTAAGCAATGTAATAAAATGTGCTGAAAAGATAATAGTTAAATAATAAGCAGTAAAATGGAGGTTGCATTGTGAAAGTTAAATTTTTTACACCGACAAGAGAGTACCAAGAGAAAAAATTAGAATTTGACAGTGCTGTACTAGGCTTTATGGAAAGAGGAGTATCAATGCTTGGTAAAGAAGTAACTGATTTTGAAGAATCGGTTAAAGAATTTACTGGAGCTAAATATGCAATTGGTGTTGCATCAGGTACAGATGCATTGGTAATGGCATCTGATATACTGGGATTTAAAGAAGGAAAGGAAGTAATAACTTCACCATTTACTTTTTTAGCTTCTGCATCTTGCATTGCTAAAAATGGTGCAAAACCTGTATTCGTTGATATTGTTGAAGAAACTTTTGGTATAGATGCTAATAAAATTGAGGAAAAAATAACAAAGGATACAGTAGGAATCCTTCCAATCCATTTATTTTCACAAATGAGTGATATGGATAAAATTACGGATATAGCAATTAGTCATGATTTAAGAGTTCTTGAAGATTCAGCAGAATCTTTTGGTATGAGATGGAAAGGAAATGGAACTGAATATAAACATGCGGGTACTATAGGAGATTTTGGTGTGTTCTCATTTTTCCCAACAAAGACTTTAGGAGCATATGGTGATGCAGGAATGATAGTAACCAATGATGAAAACTTAGCTAACCTTGCTAAGATGTATAGGGTTCATGGAGCATCTAGAAAATATCATTATGATTTTATTGGTTATAATTCAAGACTTGATGCTATTCAGGCATGTATATTACAAGTTAAAATTAAATATATAAATAATGCAATAAAAAAGAGAAATCATATTGCAAAGTTATATATGAAAGGATTACAAGAATGTGAGTTTGTTAAAATACCTAAAATAATAGGGAATCAAAAATCCGTTTATTATGCATTTAATGTATTAGCTGATAGACGTGATGAACTTTCAGAATATTTAAAAGCAAATGAAATAGGAACTAGTATTTATTATCCAATTCCACTTCATCTTCAAAAATGCTTTGCATATCTTGGATACAAAAAAGGAGATTTCCCAGTAGCTGAAAAGACATGTGAAAGAATAATTGCACTTCCTATATATCCAGAGATAACGGAAGAAGAAGTAGAATTTGTTTGCGAAACTATTAAGAAATTTTATAAAATAAATAATATTTAAAAAAATGATGGCTTTATTTTGCTGAAAAGGAGAACTTATGGATATTGAGATTAAAGAAATGTTATTAGAAATGAAAAAAGATATCGCTGATATTAGTGTGAGACTAAAAAACATTGAAAATAATCAAGCTAATGTGGCAAACGCTGAACATAAAAATTGGCATATGTTAGCGGATAAGTTAGGACAATATGATTTAATATTACACAAAATTTATGGGAAAAAAGCTTCTGATAAATAGAGATAATAGATCAAAAAATAATAAAGTAAATAGTAGTGAGCACACCAATAAGTGTACTCACTACTATTTTTTTTTACTATTATTAAATTTTGACATTTTATAAAAAAAAGATATTAATAGAAGAATATTTATGGTAAGAAGTGGAGAGGAAGCTTTAAAATATTTAGAGAGGGATGATCTTAATGGAAAAGAAGAATAGATATATTTTAAATATGGGGTTGGCGTTTGATGAAGATAGAGTTATGAGAAAATTAAGTCAAACGGCTAAAGAAGGCTGGATTCTTGAGGGGATGTCCTTAATAAAGTATAAGTTGGTAAAAGGGCAAGCGAGAGATATTGTTTACTCCATGGATTACAAAGATTTAGGAACAGAGGATAATATGGAATATTTTGAAATATTTCAAAGTAGTGGTTGGGAGCATGTGTGTTCTTATGGACCATTTCACTTTTTTTGTGCTTCGCCTGAAATTTTTCCTATATATACAGAAATGGTAAGTATTTCATATTAGATAAAAGAAAAAAGAATTTTAAATAAAAATAACAAAATGAATTTAAAATAGTATTTATTATTTAAGCAAAAACATATTAGAGTAAAGATATAAAATAAATGCTATAATTAGAAAATGAGGTAAAATGAATATATAATTGCTGTAGGAGGTATTTATGACAACTAGCATGTTAAAATTTATTGCATGTTTATTAATGCTAATTGATCATATGGGGGCAGTTTTTTTTCCTAGAATTATAATTTTAAGAATGATAGGAAGAATATCATATCCTATATTTGCTTATTTAATAGCTATTGGGTATTGTAAAACAAGTTCGTTTTATAAATATATATGTAGACTTTTAATATTCGCATTAGTATCGCAAATACCATTTTCATTAGTTTTTAGTGAACGAATTAAAATTCATAGCTTCTTTGACTTTTTTATTTTCATTTTTGGAAGACCATATTTACATTTGAATATTTTTTTTACTTTAGCAATTGGATTAATTGCAATTCGTGTATGGGACATAGTAAAGTCATTGCTTTTTAAAACAATGACTATTTTAGGATTAGGCATAATTGCTGAAATCTTTAATACTGATTATGGTCTTTATGGAGTTGCTATTATATTAGCATTTTATATTTTTATAGACAGCAAAGTTAAAATAGTTATTTCACAAGTTATTGTATATTTAGTATTTAGTGCATTGCAAATTTTATTGTATGTGTATGAAATTCAAGGAAAAGCAATAAATATTAGTTGGTTTATTCAAATGTTATCACTTTTATCACTGATTTTTATATTTAAATATAATGGTCATAAGGGTAGAGATTTGAGATATGTTTTTTATGCTTTTTATCCAATACATTTATTAATATTTGGTGCATTAAAAATTTTAATGTAAAGTTAATATTTATATTCATAAAATGGAAAAGGGAAATATTTGATTTTAATAAAATCCTATAATATGGATTAATTGTTTTAATATAAATACTAAAATTTAAATTGATTTAATGAATTGTAGTATTTAGAATAAAGTTAAAAATTTTAAAAAAAATATTTTATACCATAATAGGTGAAAATTAATTTTTTATAGGTAACTTAGGTAACTCATCTAAACTTTTTAATACATAACCCTGTTTTTCCCATTCAGTAATCACATCATCTAATATTTCAGCATTGGTTTTCGATACTGCATGTAGTAATATTATTCCTCCATTGTGGGTTCTTTGCATTATACGTCTTTTTGCATCGGCGTGGGATGGCTGATTGTCTTTAAGCCAATCCATATAAGCAAAACTCCAGAATATAGTTTTATATCCATAATTTTTAGTATATAGGAGAGATAATTCACTGTATTTACCCATAGGAGGTCTAAAATACTTAGACATTTTTTTATGTGTAATATTTTCAAAAATATCTTCTACATCTGATAATTCTTTATCAAAAATTTTTTCGTCCTTTATTGAGGCCATTGAGAGATGATGATTGCTATGATTGCATATTAAGTGTCCTTCGGTTACCATTCTTTTAATTAAGTCAGGACTTGAAACAAGATACGGTTTTACTACAAAAAAAGCAGCTTTTACTTTATGATTTTTCAAAACATCTAAGATTGGGGCGGTATACCCAGCTTCATAACCTTCATCAAATGTTAGATATAATACTTTTTTAGAAGTATCGCCTAAATGAAAACAATTATATTTAGATATAATCTCTGTAGTTTCTTTTGGCCCAGCAGGAGGAGTATTGTCATTTTTAGGCTGAAAATACCAATTATATTCTTTTGTACTTACTTCATCATGGATTTTGTTGTATTGAGTTTTTACATTCTTATTGGAGACATTTTTTAAGCTTTTACTGAAACAAACTCCTGTAAAACTATTAACTGCAATAGTTGAACAAATAATAAGACTAATTATTCTATCATTCATATAAATCACCTCTATTTTGTTATATTTATAAAAGTAAGTTGTTTAATATACAACTTAGTATGCTCAGTAAACGTGCTAAGATATTCATATATTAAATGTTGTTATATTGGTAATTTTTCAAATTTTTGATTAGTTTTTTTAAATTTAAATTTTTATTTTATATATAATAAAATAGTTAGTTTTTAATATTTCAAAGTAAATCGATAAAAAATTTACTTTAACGACGTTATTATTGTATAATATTATTAAGTGGATAATGGAGGCGATTAAATGGAACTAGATTTAAAACAAAGAAGAATGATTCATAGTAAGCCTTCAAGATATAGTTTGGTTAGAGGTGCAAAAGGGACAGGTAAAACAACAGCAGCTATTTATAGAAGCCTTTATTTAAACAATAACTATTGTCTATACGAAGAGGATAAAGTATTAATTCTTACATCTAAGGATGAAGATATAAGCTCTATTGAAGACATATACATAGCAGCAGAAGAAGAAACTAGGTTTGAATATTTAAGCTTATTTTCTAATGTAAGAAGGAAACCACATGTGCTTAAATTAGAAAGTATTATGCACGAATATTTTTTAAAATATGAAAATGAAAATATAAAGAAGCTAATTATAGATAAGAATAAAAAAAGCATTATTATGAAAGAATGTATAATAAAAGTTAAAGATAATTATCCAAGGTTAAGAATATTACGTATTGATTATACTCAGTTCTTTATAGATGAGGTAAAATGGATTAAAAGTTGTAACTATTTTAAATTAGATTTATATTTACAGGCAAGAAGAATAGGAAGAAAATGTGAAAAAAACCAAGGTCCACAAAGAATTAATAAAAATTCTACTGCTAGAAAAGCAATATATGAACTTATGATTATGTATAACGAAAAGTTAAATTTGCAAAACTTTGTTGATAACGAAGATGTTAATATATGTGCATTGAAAATGGTGCAGTCAGTTTCAATAGATAAGTATACTCATATTATAATTGACAAAAGTGGTAATTTAACTAAGGTGCAATTAGAGTTTATTAATGCTCTATATAAACATAAATCTTATTCTACTATGACATTTATTGTGGATATAGAAGGACCATGTAATATGAATTCATGGATGATAAGAGGCAAGAAGGTTAATCTTAAACCTCTTGGAGAAAAAGTAAAATTATATATATTTAAAAACAATTATGAGCACAAAGAAAAGCTTGTGGGAGAACATCAAGAGATAGTAGTTAACAATTTGAATCTTGACGATTTAGAAAATTTTCAATATTGTGATATAAGACATGGTAGAGTATACGACTTTATGAGGGATTACAGTAGAATATCTGATATTATAGTAAATGATGAAAAAGGTGAGTATGAGTATATAAATGAGGAATTAGTGGAACTTCCTGTATATAGTGATATAGCAGCAGGGGAACCTATACAGATTAATTCTGAAATAGAAGGAAATTTCTATATCCCGAGATATTGGCTAAAGGGAGTAAAAAATCCATTTATTTTAAAAGTCAAAGGCGATAGTATGATTGGGGCTAATATTGATGATGGAGATTATGTGGTTATACGGCAGGAACAAGCAGCAAACAATAAGGATATTGTGGCAGTAGACATAGGTGGAAATGCTACACTGAAAAGACTTTCAATAGGTCGTGATAGGATATTACTAATGCCTGAAAATGAAAAATATAAGCCCATTGTTATTGATAGTGAAGATACATATATTATAGGTACAGCGATAGGAATTATAAAACATAAAAATTTACATGGTTCTTTATACTATTAACAAAAAGCAATAAAATATATGAAGAGAAAATAGTTAATCATATAGGATACTCATATTTTTTAGCGAAAAATAATACCCTGGAATATCCTAGGGTATTATTTTATAGTTTTTTTAAAATATTTTATTTTCTAAGGAAAAAGCTAAACTTATCTTTTGTTGTGGTTGTAATAGATAAATTTCGTTTATGAAGTATATTGTCAAATTCTTCGATTTGTCCATCGCATATGTTGGCATAATCAGTTTTGCCTTCTTTTACCCAACCCATAAATATGTATGCATGTGAAGGTGTACCGATTTTGCCTGGCATATCTGTTGTAAAACATATATCACCTTTTTTTAACTGTGATATGTTGCGATTCTTTTTCCAATCCATAGATATTAAAGATGCCATTAATTGTTTAACAGTTGTTGTTTTTGAGGGAATGGCATAGGTATTAGATCTTAAAATTTCTGATAAGAGGTATACATTAAGTCCCTTTTTACTTCCGTGGTTTAATGCAATTGCTTTTTTTAAAACTGAAGTTCTATTAGCTGAAGCATTCAAATATTCATAAATATTATTTGGTTCTACAATAGGTTTAGTGACTTTAGCCTTACTAGGTACAGCTGGCTTTGTGGAGGCATTGGCATTTGAAGATTTGGTAACTGAAGGTTTTTCCACTATAGCTGATTTGGGTTTCATAAATGAAGTGTTCATTAAAATAGAAAATATAATTATAGCCGCTACAACTATTCCAAGCCCTATAACAACTACATTATTTTTAAACTCATTTTTGTCTGCAATATCATGCATTTCTTTTATGTACTTCTTACTATCAGCATCATCTTTCAACTTATTTGATGCACTATATTCAGTTTCGGAGTTATAATTTTCCGATTTGTCTTTATTTGAATATAATTTATTTATAATTTCAGTATTATCTTTATTTTCAGGATTATCTTTATTTTTTACGTCATCTTTATTCATGTTTTTCTGCTTAAAAATATAGGTGGAAATCTTATTGTTAACCTATATTTTTGCAGCACCTCCCTTTTGTTTTATTAATTATATTGTTCATTTTAATTTATGTAATCTATTAGATTATTTATACCACCCACTTTTTACAATATAATTATAACATATGAGGAGATGTTTGAGTGGTATTTGTAAAAGTTCAAAATAATTTAATATTTAATGCAATATATTACATATTATTATCCATATATGCAGACTAAGTGGGTGGTTATTTATTTTTATATACTATATGAAACATATATTTGTAGTATAATATATGTAATAATTTAATAAGCGAGGGATTGATTATGGCTATAAAAATAATAACAGATAGCACTTCATATATAAGTGCAGATTTAAAAGAAAAATATGATATCTCTATAGTTTCTTTAAGTGTCATTTTTGAAGATGAGGAATTTAAAGAAATAAATATTGAAAATGAAACTTTTTATGATAAACTAGGTAAAAACGTAAGTATTCCAACTTCATCGCAACCATCACTTGCTGAGATGTATAATATTCTAGAAAAACAAGTGAGGGATGATAATGATGTGGTTGGTATTTTTATGTCATCTAATATGAGTGGTACTTATTCAAATGCAAATATTGCAAAAGGCATGATTCTTGAAAAGTACCCAAATGCAGTGATAAAGATTATAGATTCAAGATCTAATTCAATGCAGCTCGGATTTGCAGTATTGACAGCAGCGAGGGCAGCTCATTATGGAAAGACAATAGATGAAGTAATTAATATAGCACAAGATAACATTAAAAGAAGTAAATTTCTGTTTATACCTAATACTTTAGAATATTTAAAAAAAGGAGGTAGAATAGGAGGTGCGAGTGCATTATTAGGTACTATCTTTCAGATAAAACCTATTCTTACTGTGGTAAATGGAAAAACAGAACTGTTTGATAAAGTGAGAACTAAAAACCGTGCTATCCAAACTATGGTTGATAAATTTATAGAGGATATAACAAAACATGGACTAGGAGAGGTAATCATTCATCACATAAATGATGTGGAAGGAGCATTAGCTTTTGCAAAAATAGTTGAAAAACATATAGGAAAAAGTGTGGACATAGTTCCTATTGGATCTGTAATAGGAACTCATGTTGGACCTGGCGCATTGGGTATTGTATACTATACTAAGTCAAATTTATAAAATTATTACAGTTATACGTGCATAAATATATAAACGTTCTGAGAGACTCTCGGTATAATTATACATAAAACAAATTAAAATGAGGTCTCTATAATTCGCATTATTATATTCAAGAATATGATGATTCCTTGGATATACAATGGTTAAGACATTTACAAGAGAATCTCTAATTAAAATCAATATAACTATATATTATTAAATTTGAATAAAGTTGCAATTAAATTTTATAATTATACATTGACAAATAATAAAATTTACATTAAAATAAGAAGAAATTATAAATTAAACAAAGGTACACTTTTAAGTTAGCCCTGTGAGGCTAGGAAGGAGTATAGATAATTATGACATGTGTTATTTATTCTGTCAATTTTGAATTTAATATTATTAAATATAATGAAACGGCTACTTTATGCTATAAAACTGTAAGTATGTTTTTTATTTCATTAATAAATACGGTTACCATATTAAGAAGGATAATAGAGTGATTATTTTAATAGTTGCTTTGTTATCTTTATTAGTATAATTGGAAGAATATGTAGTTTTATGCAATTTAAGGAGGATTTAATATGAAAGGTAAGTTGATTTTAGAGAATGGAATAATTTTTGAAGGTAATTTATTTGGATATTTACAAGAAAGTGTTGGGGAGGTAGTCTTTAATACAGGAATGACTGGTTATGAAGAAATTTTAACGGATCCATCTTATTATGGTCAAATAGTGACTATGACTTATCCACTTATTGGAAATTACGGGATTAATTTAGAGGATGTAGAGTCAAAATCTTCTAAGGTGAAAGGATTCATTGTCAGAGAAAAATGTGATTATCCTAGTAACTGGAGATGCGAAATGGATCTTGAGGGATATTTCAAACAAAATAAAATAATAGGACTTGAAGGTATTGATACAAGAGCATTAACAAAAATACTAAGAAAAAATGGAACCATGAAAGGTATAATTACAACTTCGAATCTTACAAAAGCTGAAATAGAGCGAAAAATTAAGAACTTTAGTAATAGTGATGCAGTAATGAATGTTACTACAAAGAAAACTTATACAATTGAGGGCAGTGGACAACATGTAGCTATTGTAGATTTTGGAATAAAAGAAAATATACTTAGGTCTTTCAAAAAAAGAAATTGTAAACTAACTATATTTTCAGCTGATACTAAGGCACAAGAGATACTAAAGGTTAACCCGGATTTAGTGTTTTTATCGAATGGACCTGGTGATCCGGAAGAATTACAAGGGGCTATAAATATGATAAAAGAAATTATAGGGAAAAAGCCCATTGTAGGAATTTGTCTAGGACATCAACTTTTGGCATTAGCACTTGGCGGTAAAACGGGAAAACTTAAATTTGGTCATAGAGGATGTAACCATCCAGTTAAAGATATAGAAGAGAATAAGGTTTATATTACATCACAGAACCATGGTTATTATGTAAGTGAACTTCCTAAAAATATGCAAGTTACGCATGTCAGTGTAAATGATGGAACAATAGAAGGAATGAGACATAAGACTCTTCCAATCTTTAGTGTGCAATTTCATCCAGAAGCTTGTCCTGGACCTAAGGATATAGATGTGATTTTTGATAAGTTTCTTTCATTTATTTAAAACATTTCAAATAAAAATTTTTACGAAATTTAGTTACATAAATAGAATTTAATAATAGATTTTACGGGAGGAATTCATATGCCATTAGATAAGAATATTAAAAAAGTATTAGTAGTTGGTTCAGGTCCAATAATAATAGGTCAAGCTGCGGAGTTCGATTATTCTGGAACACAGGCTTGTCAAGCACTAGAAGAGGAAGGCGTAGAAGTAGTACTAGTAAACAGTAATCCTGCTACAATAATGACCGATAAAGAAATTGCTGATAAAGTTTATATAGAGCCTTTAACTATAGAATTTTTAGAGAAAGTTATTGCAAAAGAAAGACCAGACAGTTTACTTGCTGGTATGGGAGGCCAAACAGGTTTAAATTTAGCTGTAGAATTAGCAGATAAAGGGATTTTGGAAAAATATAATGTGAGAGTAATAGGGACATCTATAGAAGCAATAAAAAAAGGTGAAGATAGAGAACTTTTTAGAGACTTGATGCAAGAAATTAATCAGCCAGTTGTAGGAAGTGAAATTGCTACAGGTGTAACCTCTGGAGTAAAGTTTGCAAGTGAAATAGGCTATCCAGTTATTGTAAGACCAGCATATACTATGGGTGGTAGTGGAGGCGGAATTGCTGAAACTGAGGAGGAACTAATTGAAATTCTAGAGTTAGGATTACAGCTAAGCTCTATAGGTCAAGTACTTTTAGAAAAGAGCATTAAAGGCTGGAAAGAGATAGAATATGAAGTTATGAGGGATAGCTTAGGTAATTGCATTACTATATGTAATATGGAAAATATAGATCCTGTTGGAATACATACTGGAGATAGTATTGTTGTAGCTCCGAGTCAAACACTTTCTGATAAAGAATACCAAATGCTTAGAAGTGCATCTATTGATATTATAAATAGTGTAGGAATTGAAGGTGGGTGTAATGTGCAACTTGCACTTGATCCAAAAAGCTTTGAGTATGCGGTTATAGAAATTAATCCAAGGGTAAGTAGATCTTCAGCATTAGCTTCGAAGGCTACAGGATATCCAATTGCAAAAGTAGCGACTAAAATAGCGTTAGGATATGCACTAGATGAAATTAAAAATGCGGTTACACAAAAAACTTACGCATGCTTTGAGCCATCACTCGATTATGTAGTTGTTAAAATTCCTAGGTGGCCTTTTGATAAATTTGATGGTGCGAACAGAGTGCTCGGAACAAAAATGATGGCAACTGGGGAAATAATGGCAATTGGAAGTAATTTTGAAGCCGCCCTATTAAAGGGAATTAGGTCTCTGGAAATAGGACAATATTCATTGCAATATAATTCATTAGCAGAGAAGAGCTTAAAAGAACTAAAAAAAAGGGTGATGGCAGCTGATGATGAACGAATATTCTATTTAGCTGAGATGTTACGTCGTGATTATAGAGCTGAAAAGGTAGCTGAAATTACAGGAATAGATAACTTCTTTGTAAATAAGATTAAATGGATAGTAGATGAAGAGGAAAAGATAAAAAAATATACACTAAAAGATATGAATAAAGAATGGTTGTATTTATTAAAGAAAAAAGGATTTTCGGATAAAGGGATAGCAGACTTATTAGGTACATGCCCAAATGAAATTTATAAATTAAGAAATGCGTTGGATATTAAACCTGTTTATAAGATGGTAGATACATGCGGTGGGGAATTTGAAGCATTATCACCGTATTACTTTTCAACTTATGATGAATATGATGAGGTTGAGGTAAGTGATAGGAAAAAGGTTATGGTAATAGGTTCAGGCCCTATAAGGATAGGACAGGGTATTGAATTTGATTATGCATCTGTGCATAGTGTGATGGCCCTTAAGAAACTAGGAATTGAAACAATTATAGTTAATAATAACCCAGAAACTGTAAGCACAGATTTTAATATTTCAGATAAATTGTATTTTGAACCATTAACAGAGGAAGAAGTATTTAATATAGTTGAAAAAGAAAAACCAGATGGAGTTATATTACAGTTTGGGGGTCAAACTGCTATAAAACTTGCTCAGTTCCTAAGTGAAAAAAATATATCTATATATGGGACTAAACCTGATCAGATAGATGCAGCAGAAGACAGAGAAAAATTTGATGCATTACTCGAAAAATTAAATATAAATAGACCTAAAGGAAAGGCAGTCTGGAACGTAGAAGATGGATTATGCGAGGCTGAAAATATAGGGTATCCAGTTTTGGTTAGGCCGTCTTATGTATTAGGTGGACAGGGAATGGAAATAACTTATGAAGAAAAAGAACTAAGACATTATTTAAAACATGCATTTCAAAAGGATAAGAAAAATCCAGTTTTGATTGATAGGTATTTGTTAGGTAGAGAAATAGAAGTTGATGCTATCTGTGATGGGGAAGAAATATTAATTCCTGGAATAATGGAACATCTAGAGAGAGCAGGGGTTCATTCTGGAGATAGTATTACAATATACCCAAGCCAAAATATATCAGATGCTATAAAAGCTAAAATATTAGAATATACAAAGAAAATAGCGATAGGTCTTGAAGTTATAGGTATGGTTAATATTCAATTTATAGAGTTTAAAGATGAACTATATATAATAGAGGTTAATCCAAGAGCTAGTCGTACAGTTCCATATATAAGTAAAGTTAGTAAAGTTCCAATAGTAGATCTTGCTACAAGAGTAATGCTTGGAGAAAAATTAAAGGATTTCGGGTATGGATTCGGAATTTACAAAGAACCTAAATTAGTGTCAGTTAAGGTGCCTGTATTTTCAACTCAAAAACTTCCTGAAGTCGAGGTATGTCTTGGACCAGAAATGAGATCGACTGGAGAGGTTTTAGGTATAGGAAGAAATTTTGATGAGGCTTTATATAAAGGCTTTGTTGCATCTGGTATGAAGGTTAAAAAAGAAAAAGGTGTTATACTTGCAACAATAAATCCTCAAGATTATGATGAATTCTTGTATATAGCTAAAGGATTTAGCGAACTTAATTACAAATTTATTGCGACAGAAGGTACAGCTAAGGTATTAAGAGATAATGGAATTGATACCATCGGGGTTAAAAAGATATCAGAGGGCACGCCTAATATAATTGATGTAATTAAAGGTAGACAGGTTGATTTAGTGATAAATACCCCTACTAAAGGAAATGATTCGGAAACAGACGGATTTAGAATTAGAAGAACGGCGATTGAAAGTTCACTGGGTGTACTAACATCACTCGACACTGCAAAGGCATTAGTGGATCTTATGAAGAAAAATATTAGAAGTGAAGATTTAGAAGTATTTAACTTGGCCGAATAACTCTTTAATAAAAAACAAATTTAAAAATAAAAATGCCATTAGCCTATTTAAGAAGCTAATGGCGTTTTTATTTTTAGCTTTTTTAAAATCATCCAATAAATTAGTTTGAAAAGTTTTCATCATTTACCATGCATAAATATTATATATAATGAATAAATATCAATAAAAAACATTGCATTATTATTAAAAGTAATATATAATAAGTACAAGTAAGCGAGATAAATCAATAATAAAAGTTGACAGCCACTTAATATAAAAGAACAAAAACAAATATATAATATACAACGTAATGTATAAATATTCATAAAGTTATTTAATATAAATGGGGGAATGATTAAATTGAAAAAATTTATGTCAATAATATTAATAGTTACTATGGCAAGTGTATTACTTGTTGGTTGTGGGCAGAAACAAGCAAAAACTAATTCGTTACAAGCAGTTAAAGATTCGGGTAAATTGACGGTAGGGTTAGATGATTCATATCCTCCAATGGAATTTAGAGATTCTAAAAATAAATTAGTTGGTTTTGATGTAGATTTGGGAGATGCTTTAGGAAAGAAATTAGGAGTAAAGACAGAGTATACATCCACAGATTTTAATGGAATAATTTTAGCTCTTGGCGCATCAAAATTCAATGTTATAATTTCAGCTATGAGTATTACTGATAAGAGAAAAGAAACTATAGCTTTTTCAGATTCTTATGTAATGGGTGGACAAGTTGCAGCTATAAAACAAGGGAATACTGAGGTGAAGAGTTTAGCCGATTTAAAAGGCAAGGTTGTAGCTTGTCAATTAGGATCTACTGGAGATACTGCTGCAACAGCCATGAAGGGATTAAAGGAAGTCAAGAGATATGATAAAATAACAGAAGCCTTCCAAGAACTAACGTCTGGAAGAGTAGATGCAGTAATAATGGATGCTCAAGTTGGTGGATATTATGTATCTAAGAAACAAGGAATGTATCAAGTTCTAAAAGATAAGATTAGTGAAGAACCAATTGGAATTGGATTTAAAAAACAAGATAAGGAATTACAAGTAGCAATACAAAAAGCTCTTAATGAACTAAAAGCAGATGGAACACTTACAAAGCTTTCTTTAAAATGGTTCGGATTTGACGCATATAAAAAATAGCTAGAGGTACAACAATTAATAGTTGTTGTCTTCTTACTGATAAATACTAGGAGGATCAAGAATGGATTTAAATGTTATAAAAGAAGTATTACCTGTGTTATTACAAGGAAGTTTAATGACACTTGAATTAACTATATTATCAGTAATACTAGGAAGTATATTAGGTATGGTTACAGCATTACTAAAACTTTCTAAAAATAAGATAATTGCTAGTATAGCAGGATTTTACACTTGGATTTTTAGAGGCACACCTATGCTTCTTCAATTATTTGTCTTTTATTATGGATTGCCGTTTATGGGTATTAAGTTAACACCTTTTGAAGCTGCAATACTAGGACTTAGTTTAAATTCAGGTGCTTACATGGCAGAGATTATAAGAGGTGGAATACTTTCAGTAGATAAAGGACAGTTTGAAGCCTGCAAGTCATTAGGGTTTACGTATTTAGATACTATGAAAAGAGTAGTATTACCACAAACATTTAAAATAATTATTCCCTCAGTTGGTAATGAGTTTATAACAATGCTTAAAGATACTTCTTTAGTGTCAGTAATTGCTATGGCTGAAGTTATGAGATCAGCTCAGCTTTTATATGCTTCAACATTTAAACCATTAGAAGTATTCTTTTTAACTGCATGTTTATATCTTTTAATGACAACAATTTTCACTACAGTTTTTTCGTATTATGAAAAAAAACTGTCAGTATATTAGTAGAGGTGATATGAAGTGTATATGATAGAAACGAAAAATTTAACAAAGAAATTTGGCAGTCTTACAGTTTTTGAAGGATTAAATGTTACAGTCCAAAAGGGAGAAGTGCTAGTTATACTAGGCCCGTCTGGCTCTGGTAAGAGTACATTTTTAAGGTGTTTAAATCACCTTGAACAGCCTGATGGTGGAGATGTTTTTATTGAAGGAGAAAAATTAAATATTAAAAATAAAAAACATATGAGAAATACTATTGAAAAAGTAGGAATGGTATTTCAGAATTTCAATTTGTTCCACCATATGACTGTACTTCAAAATGTAATAGAAGCACCAATTACTGTAAAACATGAACCTCGCGAAGAAGTATTAAAAAGGGCTAAGGAAATTATTGAAAAGGTGGGGCTTATTGAAAAAGTCAACGAATACCCGTCAAAGTTATCAGGAGGACAAAAACAAAGAGTTGCTATAGCAAGGTCTCTTGCCATGAGGCCAGATATAATGCTCTTTGATGAACCAACATCTTCCTTAGATCCAGAACTTGTTGGAGAAGTTTTAGGCGTAATGAAAAACCTTGCAAAGGATGGCATGACTATGATTGTTGTAACCCATGAAATGGGATTTGCAAAGGACGTGGCAGATAAAGTTATTTTCATGGATGGAGGAAAAATAGTAGAATCTGGAACACCAGAAGAGTTTTTTACTAATCCTAGAGAGCAGAGAACAAGAGAGTTTTTAAACAAGGTATTATAGGCAAAACATATTTAACAATTAATATATCAAAATATAGAGAACAAAATTGAAAGGGGAAATTAAAATGAAAGAAAAAGTAGTTTTAGCATATTCAGGAGGATTAGATACTTCTATAATAATAGCTTGGCTTAAGGAAAACTATGATATGGATGTTGTAGCGGCATGTATTAATGTTGGTCAAGAGGATGATATGAAAGCAATAGAGAAAAAGGCAATGAGTTCAGGTGCAGTAAAAATATATATCGAAGATTTAACTGCGGAGTTTATTAAAGATTATGTATTCAAAGGAGTTAAAGCAAACGCTACATATGAAGGTAAATATCTATTAGGTACAGCATTTGCAAGACCATTAATAGGTAAAAAACTTGTAGAAATCGCTCATAAAGAAGGAGCTAAATATATATGTCACGGATGTACAGGTAAGGGAAATGATCAAGTTAGATTTGAAGTTGCAATTGCAGCAATAGATCCATCTATAAAGATTATTGCTCCTTGGAGAATTTGGGATATAAAATCAAGAGAAGATGCTATAGATTATGCAAATGCTAGGGGTATAGCAATTAATGTTACTAAAGAAAAAATATATTCAGTAGATCAAAATTTATGGCATGCAAGTCATGAAGGTGGAGACATTGAAGATTTCAAAAATGATCATAAAAGAGAAATGTATCTAATGGTTACACCTCCAGAACAAGCTCCAGACGAACCTACTTTTGTAGAAATATATTTTGAAAAAGGAATTGCTACTAAAGTTGATGGCGTTGAACTTGAACCAATAGATGTTGTTAAAGTGTTAAATAAAATTGGTGGAGATAATGGAATAGGTATTGTAGATTTAGTAGAGAATAGACTAGTGGGAATGAAATCAAGAGGAATCTATGAGACACCTGGTGGTACAGTTCTTTATGCTGCACATAAAGAACTTGAGGAAATTACAATAGACAAAGATACACTTCACTATAAATATGAAGTATCACAAAAATATGGCGAGCTCGTTTATAATGGACTTTGGTTTACTACGATGAGAGAAGCACTTGACGCATTTGTAGATAAGACACAAGAAACAGTAACAGGATCAGTTACATTGAGACTTTATAAAGGAAATATAATGGTAGCAAGTAAAGAATCACCTAATGCTTTATATGATGCTAGTATATCTTCCTTTGGTGCAAGTGTATTATATGATCATAAGGATGCAGAAGGATTTATTAATTTATTCTCATTACCAAGCAAAATTAAAGCATATAAACATTTAAACAATTTTAAATAAAAATTATAAATTTACTGGTAAAGCGGGTGACAATATGAAACTTTGGGGCGGAAGATTTAAGGAAAAAGAAAGCAAGCTTATGGAGGACTTTAATAGTTCTCTAAGCTTTGATAAAAGATTGTATTATGAAGATATTATGGGAAGTATTGCTCATGTTAAAATGCTTGCAAAATGTAACATTTTAACTAACGAGGAAAGTCTCACAATAGTTAATGGTCTGAATACTATTTTATCAGATATCAAAGATGGAAAGCTTAAAATTGAAGGTGACTTCGAAGATATTCACAGCTTCATGGAAATAAATCTTACAAAACTTGTAGGTGATGTAGGGAAAAAAGTTCATACAGCTAGAAGCAGAAATGATCAAGTTGCTGTAGATATGAGATTATATTCGAAATATAAGGCCTTCGATGTTATTGAAAACTTGGATATTATTTTAGGAACAATTAAAACGTTAGGAAATGAAAATCCTGTTATAATGCCTGGCTATACACATATGCAAAGAGCTCAGGTGGTGACATTTAAGCAACATATAATGGCATATTACAGCATGCTTAGTCGTGATAAGAAAAGACTTACTAGTGCTATTGAAATTATGGATGAAAATCCTCTTGGTTGTTGTGCTCTTGCTGGAACAACTTATGATACAGACAGAAGTTTTACAACGAAAGAGTTAGATTTTAAAAAACCTGCTGATAATTTTATGGATGGAGTAAGTGACAGAGATTATTTATTAGAACTCCTATCTGCTTTTTCTATTATAATGATGCATTTTAGTAGACTTAGTGAGGAATTGATTTTATGGAGTACTAAAGAATTTAATTTCGTTGAAATTAGTGATGAGTTCTCCACAGGCAGTAGTATAATGCCACAAAAGAGAAATCCAGATGCAGCAGAACTAATAAGAGGAAAAACCGGAAGAGTGTACGGAGATTTAATGAGTCTTCTTACAACTATGAAAGGAATCCCACTTGCCTATAATAAAGATATGCAAGAAGACAAAGAACCTTTCTTTGATGCAGTTGATACTGTTATAAAATGCATAAAGATAATGAATGAAATGTTAGGAACATTAAAGATAAAAAAAGAAAATATGCATAATGCAGTTAAAAAAGGTTTTTTAAATGCTACAGAAGCTGCAGATTATCTTGTTAATAAGGGAATGGCTTTTAGGGATGCCCACGGCGTTATAGGAAATATTGTTATAACATGCGAGAAGAATAAAAAGGCAATAGAGGAATTAAATTTAGAGGAGCTTAAAGGTTTTAGTGATTTATTTGATGAAGATGTATATGAATTTATAGATTATGAGAACACAATAAGTCGCGGTATAAAAAAAGAAATGAAATAGTACTTTATCCTTAAAATTAAGAGCACGTAACAGGTAAACTTTACCTATTACGTGCTCTTAATTGTATATATATATTTAGTTAAGAATTTAAAAAATGTTTTTCGATATAAAACTATTATAACTTCTATCAGAAACATTACTTCTCATTATTCTGTATTTCTCATAATCATTTTCAAATGTTTTAAGGAAATCTTTAGCGCAAGAATTACCAGAGTTATATAAAGCTAAAATTTTATCACTGCATATATTAAAATCTGTAGTTTTTATATCTAGGGTATTAATTTTGCAAGTACGCAGAAAATCCATTTCTCTTATATGAATATCATCCTGTGCTTCTAGCATAGTCTCAATAATGGAACTTGAAAAATTTAAAATATTTGTGATTTTATGTTCACGTATTTCCTTATTTCCTCCCAGTTTAAAACCAATGGTTGGGTATTGTGGAATACCGTTTATATCAAAAATCCAAACCGGGTAATTACTTAAAACCCCTCCATCAACAATTAGTGATTTTTTGTTGGAGTTTTTATTGAATAATTTTACAGGTTGGAAAAAATATGGAATAGAAATGCTCATTCGGATTGCTAAACTTACCTGGAGTTCATTAGGGTTAATACCGTATTCAGCGATATCTTCAGGTAGTATTATCATCTTTCCACGGCTTATGTCTGTTGCTATAATATGCAATTTGTATTTTCTTTTATACTTTTTATTATTTAAAAGAATACCTTGTTCATTTGGGATTATTAAATTACCAAAAGTCACTTTTCTTTTATTACTTAGCTTTAGTTTTTTAGATAGGGCATCATCAATCCAGTTCTTTATATAATCACCTTTAAAAAGACCCTTTTTTAACAACAGATTTTGAACATTAGATAAAAAAGGCATGATAGAATGACTTTTATCAGCGATCTTTGTGTAGTCAAGTTCTATCATTAATTTTTTTATCTCATCACTTGAGTAACCGACTGCAACTAGTGCAGCTACAATGGATCCAGCAGAGTTCCCACAAATGTTTTTCCACTGAAATCCCTTTTGTTCAAATGGTTTTAAGGCACCGACAAGACCAATCCCTTTTACGCCACCACCCTCAAATACAATATCAGCTAATTTCATACTTGTATTAATGGTCATATAATACCACCTCTTCATGATTAATATATGAATAAACATATTGATATGACATATATTATTAAAATACATTTTAAAAAAATAAAAGTTTGACAATAAGGGAAGTAATAGATACCATATATATGTAAACTAATTTAATATAAAAACTAGGGGAGTCAATATTTTTGTCTGAGAAGAAACATATAAGTTTCGACCCTTATAACCTGAATTGGATAATGCCAACGTAGGGACGTGTAATTTGCATTTAGTTTTAAGCACTGTATTGATGGTGCAACTTATATGTTTATAAAACCCTTCGCTTAAATTTGAGCCAAGGGTTTATTTTAGTGTGCCCGGCATGGGCGTTTACTCGTCGGTGAAAGTCCGATACGGGGGC
>NZ_CALEVF010000223.1 GCF_937920395.1 uncultured Clostridium sp.
CCTTGCAATAGCAGGGTTTTAAATAAATAAAACAAAGATAGTGTTAACACTATCAAAATAAATAGGAGTGTGAAAAAATGAGTAATTATAAACTTATTAATAAAGAAGAAACACTATATCTTGATGATACTATTAACTTTCTAAAAAAAGAACTTAAGAAAGATGAACATATTATAACCTTTAGAAAAAAAGACCTTATTACTTCAAGAAAAGATATGTGGCAAGAATCTGCTCATTCTTCAAATGATTTTGATAAAATTCCAGAAATGCTTCAACATCTTTCAGAAGTTGATAGTCAAAATCATAGCTACGAAAAAACACTTAACCGTATAAAAAAATATACAAAGATTTTAGACTCACCTTATTTTGGAAGATTCGATTTTAAAGAAGATGGTTATGATGATTTTGATAAAATTTATATTGGTCTTTATAACTTAATAGATAAAGATACAAGTTCGATTTTAATATACGATTGGCGTTCACCAATTTCAAGCATGTTTTATCAATATGAAATCGGCAAAGGATCATACACCGCACCCTTCTCAATAATTTCAGGCGATATTCTTATGAAGAGACAATATAAAATCAAGAATTCCAAACTTCAATATTGTTTTGATAGTAGTGTAACAATTAATGATGAAATACTTCAAGAAGTCCTTAGCCATAATTCTTCCTCAACAATGAAAAACATAGTTGAAACTATCCAAAAACAGCAGGATATAATCATTCGTGATACTGAAAATGAACTTTTAATTGTGCAAGGCGTAGCTGGAAGTGGTAAAACTTCTATAGCACTACATAGAATTGCATATTTACTTTATGTTGGTATTGGATCAAAATTGCATTCAAACAACATTGTTATAATTTCACCAAGTTCTGTCTTTAGTAAATATATTTCAGGGGTTTTGCCAGAGTTAGGTGAGGATAATGTAGAAGAAACTACTTTTGACAATAT
Organism: uncultured Clostridium sp.; assembly: GCF_937920395.1. Lineage (GTDB taxonomy): Bacteria > Bacillota > Clostridia > Clostridiales > Clostridiaceae > Clostridium_AD. Next base: position 956 of record NZ_CALEVF010000223.1, read on the forward strand.
TATAGTTGATTTCTTAGATAATAGATTTATATTTGAAAATAGAAAAGAACAACTTGAATCCTTAATTCTTAATAATGACCAATACCTTAATATAAAAATGGAAAACACTAAATTTAAAGGTTCAAAAACATTTGTTATAATTCTAGATAGATTAATCCATTATTATGAACATAATTTGATTAATTTTGAAGACTTATATTATGATGGTAAAATTATTGAAACAAAGCAGCAACTAAATAATCTTTTTCTAAATGGTAAAATGGATATGCCAATATCAAAAAGACTTAAAAGGATTGAAAGTATGGTGCTTAATAAAATTCACCCTTTAAGAAAAGTAAGACTTGAAAAATTTCAAAAGATTGTTCTAAATGCTAGTAACCACCAACTTGAGATAAAATCTTTTAGCAGATTGATGGCAATTAAAGAATCTAAAGTATTAATGAGCCATATTCACAAGTATTCACAGGTTGATCATGCAAATTTATATGGATTGCTTTTCAATAAAACCGGACTTTTTCTAAAACTTTCCAAAGGGTTAGAACTGCCAAAAAACATTAAACAAATGATATTGAGCACAACAAAAAGTCTCCATAAAGGGATTATTAATTATGAGGATTGTGCCCCCCTTTTGTATATTAAACTTAAGCTTAATGGTAATCATGAGTTTTCAGATATACAGCAGGTTGTCATTGATGAAGCTCAAGATTATTATTCACTTCAATATGAAGTTTTTAATCTTTTATTTGCTAAAGCTAAGTTTACAATATTAGGTGACTTTAACCAAACTCTTGAAAAACATGGTAATAAACTTATTTATGATGATATAGAAAAAATTCTTCACAAGAAAAAAAGTCTTAAACTTTCTATGAATAAAAGCTTTAGATCATCAATTGAAATTAATTCATTTACTCAGAAGATATTAAATAGCAAAGAAGTTTTTGTTTCCTTTGATAGACATGAAGAAAATCCACAAATTGTATACAAAGATAATGAGATGTCGATTTATGAAGCTATTATACTGGATATTCACAAATACGTAAGTCTTGGGTATGAGTCTATTGCAGTTATTTGTAAAACGCAAAAAGAAGCCCTAATAATTGAAAAAGAATTAATTAATTTAGATAAAATTAAATTATTAAATATAGATGACACTGAAATTATAAAGGGTACCGTAATTATTCCATCTTATATATCAAAAGGGCTAGAATTTGATGTAGTACTTGTTTTCAATGTTTCAAAGGATAATTATAATAGTGAATTCGATAGAAATCTCTTATATGTTGCTTGCACAAGGGCACTACATCGACTTGTTATTTATTATACTGGAGAAAGGAGCGAATTTTTAAATTTTAATAAAATATAAAAAAAGATAGATAAAGGCTATTTAAAGTCTTTATCTATCTACTATTATATTAGATATATTTGTTGTTGGTATTGAATTTCCGTTTCCATCTGATTTTGCCATTGTTAAATTCGTCATCACATCATCTCTAAATTGATCTGGTACCTTCTGAATTGTTCTTAAACCTGCTTTTACAAGCCTGCTATACATATCAACCATTTTTATTCTTCCTTTCACTATTAAAAATTTTCCATTATCTAATATTATTAACATATTTTTTTAATTTATACATTTTTCATAATTCTTTAATTACTTTTTTTTCAGTCTATTGTAAAAAACACCAATATACAATTAATGCATATATTAATATTAATAGTTAAAACAAAGATATGTGTACTCTATTAGATATTCCTCAAATTCACTAAATTAATCATAACTAAATAAAGGTTTATGAATGACTAATGATATATTTGGTAATAATTGTATAATAAAAGTTATTAAAATATAGGAGGGGCAAATGTTTAATAAAAGTAATAATGAAAGTACTAACAAGATTTCTAAAACAATATATGACCCTGAATGTGGCATATCTGTACGTTGCAAAACAATTCTAAATACAGGTTTAATAACAAATTATTTTATAAATATAGAAGGTTATAATGGTACCCTCACTGTATTATTAGATAAAGATGGAAACTGTATATTATCACAAATAAAGTTATAATAATAAAGTTATTGATTACTCTAACATAGTATAAGTTTTAATAGACATTATATAAAAAGCATCTATAGGGAAACACTAATTAAATCGTGTTTTCCTATAGATGCTTTTTAATTAAATACCTTTTAACAATTATGAAGCACTACCACATATTTGCTCCTACTAAAGAATCCTATACATACTTTTTCATGTGTTTTAATGCATTTTTTTCGAGTCTTGACACTTGTGCTTGAGAAATGCCTATTTCGTCAGCTACTTCCATTTGAGTTTTCCCATCGAAAAATCTTAAATTTAATATTAACTTTTCTCTATCTTTTAATTTATTCATTCCATCTTTAATTGATATGTTTTCAAGCCAACTATCATCTAAATTTTTAGTATCTTTTATTTGATCCATTACATAAATTTCATCCCCACCATCATGGTATATAGGTTGAAACAAAGATACTGGATCTTGTATAGCGTCTAGAGCAAATACTACATCCTCCCTTGGTAATTCTAGCTCCTTCGCAATTTGTTCTACAGTTGGCTCCTTATTGTTCTCATTTACCAATCTGTCCCTAACCTGCAATGCTCTGTATGCAATATCTCTGAGTGATCTACTAACTCTTATAGAGTTGTTATCTCGTAAGTATCTTCTTATTTCTCCTATAATCATAGGAACTGCATATGTTGAAAATCTCACATTTAGACTTAAATTAAAATTATCAATAGATTTCATTAAACCAATACAGCCAACTTGAAATAGATCGTCTACATTTTCTCCTCGATTATTAAAACGTTTTATTACACTTAAAACCAATCTTAAATTGCCTTCAATAAATACATCTCTACATCCAGGCTCACCACTTTGTATCCTATACAATAACTCTTTCATTTCTTTTTCTTTTAATTTCGGTAATTTTGAAGTATTTACCCCACATATCTCTACTTTATTAAATATCATAAGGTCATCATTCCCTTCAATGTAATTGCTTTTAAATTATGTCCTTAAAATTTATTTGTTATACTAAAGACAACCCTACAATATTTTGTTAATTTTTTCCTTAATCATTTTATTTTTTAATAAATTTCCTATATAAATAAAAAAAGCACTTATGAATACCATATGAGTAATAATACTATAACTATTACAATAGAATTAAACGGAACAAAACAAAATGTAGATAGCTCCTAAATATAGATTAGAAAGGTGGCAAATATTTTGAAGGTTATAGTAATTGGTGGTGGCTGGGCTGGTTGCACCGCAGCAATAACAGCAAAAAAAACAGGTGCAGAAGTTGCATTATATGAAAAAACAGATATGCTTTTAGGCCTTGGTAATGTTGGTGGTATAATGAGAAATAATGGACGATATACGGCAGCTGAAGAATTAATAGCATTAGGTACAGGAGATTTTATACATGTGACTGACGAAAATACCAAACATAAAAACATTGATTTCCCGGGTCATAAAAATGCTTGGCTTTATGATGTAAATAAGATTGAGCCAGCAGTTGGAAGATATTTAAAAGCTATGGATATAGAAGTAAACATGATAACAAGAGTCGTTGATATTAAAAAGGAAGGCAATACGATAAAGGGAATATATTTATCTGATAAGACTTACATTGAAGGCGATGCATTTATAGAAACTACGGGTTCAGCTGGACCAATGAATAACTGCTTAAAATACGGAAATGGATGTGCAATGTGTGTTTTAAGATGTCCAGCATTTGGTGGAAGAGTAAGCATAAGTAGTAAGGCAGGTATTAAAGACTTAAAAGGTGAACGAGAAGAAGAGGGTGTATATGGAGCCTTTAGTGGTTCTGGTAAACTAGCTAAAGGTTCTTTAGCTAGTGATTTAGTAAAAGAACTAGAAGAAACTGGTGTGCTTATTGTAAAAGTCCCAGAAGAAGATGTAAATTTAGATAAACTTAAAATAAAAGTTTGTCAGCAATATGCTTTAAAAGAGTTCGCTGAAAATTTAATTCTTATTGATACCGGCGACATAAAACTTATGACCCCCTACTATCCATTGGAAAAATTAAGAAGGATCAAAGGATTTGAGAATGCAAAATACGTAGACCCATATGCAGGTGGAATAGGAAACTCCATCAGATATGTATCTATAGCTCCAAGAGAAGACAGCATGAAGGTTAATGACTTAGATAACTTATTCTGTGCTGGAGAGAAGGCAGGTCTATTTATAGGTCATACTGAAGCAATGGGAACTGGTGCACTAGCAGGATATAATGCCGTAAAAAACTACTTAGGAATGCCTCTTTTAATATTACCAAGGACCTTAGCCGTTGGAGACATAATAGCTTACGCAAATGAAAAAATGCAAACTAGTGAAGGAAGAAAAAACAGATATACTTTTGCAGGTGCAGAGTATTTTAAAAGAATGAAGGAACTTGGGCTTTATACTATTGATAAAGAAGAAATTAAAGCAAAAGTAGAAAGTTTAAGTTTAACCAATATATTTAACAAAAAACTTATATAGATAAAAATCAAAAGATCAGACTCGAAAGTCTGATCTTTTTTATAGCGTGTTATTTTATGAGTGATCATCTTTTTAGTTTTTTATCTTCCTCTACTGCCTCTTTCATTTTCATAGCTACCCATGAAGAAATTTTCATACCTTTCCTTTTAGCATACTTGCAAAAGTCCTCATATATTATTGGATCAATCGTTATATTTTGTCTATGAGCAACCATTAACAATTAGGCTCACATGGATATATATAGTTGGCTGCTGTACGAACTTCGATTTCATCAGGTCTACTTCTATCATCATCTGGAAGTACAAACACTAATTTACGTACAATTGAACCACATTCATCTTTACATTCATTCTCTCTACATACCACTGTAATAAATCCTCTAAATGCAAGTATTCTGTGGCAATTGTCATATATTATAACTGCAACGGCTACTTTTTTATCAAAGCATACATTGTTTATTCTTACTCTTACGGTTAATAATCTAGCACCATGTTTCTCCATATCTACTGGATCTGCATTAATGACACTACATAATTCACATGAACCTTTATCACACTTACTACATTTTTCAATTTTGCCCATTTAATAAAACTCCTTTATATATAAATTTTAGATAAGACAATACTTATTAATACTGATTTTGTCATCAAATTTTCTATAGCTACATATATCACTACAATATATTTTCAACATAAAACTTATACGTTGATATATGTTCTACTAAATCAGATTAATGTTTTAAATTGCCTTTGTTTAAATTTAAAAGTTTAATTAATGGACTTGCATAGGATATAAATAATGTATATTCTACACTACTAATGTATTCACTCTAAGCCTAAATGTGAATGAAAATTTAGATCTTTAGAAATTAATATTATCCTTTTTTTATAAAAATAGACCTCCTCTATTTACATCAATAAATAGAAGCGGTCTATTTGTTATTTTTAAAAGCTAATACTAGCTAACTCTATTTTGTAATCTTAACTTATCAGCTACCATTGCTATAAATTCAGAATTAGTTGGTTTGCCCTTTTGATTGTTAATAGTATAACCAAAAAGATTGTTTATTGTGTCTACCTGTTCTCTACTCCAAGCAACTTCTATTGCATGTCTTATTGCTCTTTCTACTCTACTAGCAGTAGTATTGAATTTTTCACCTACTAATGGATATAATTCCTTTGTAACTGATGACAAAAGTTCAATGTCATTTATTACCATGTTTATTGCTTCACGTACAAACATATAACCTTTTAAATTAGCAGGTATTCCAATCTCATGAATAATACTAGTTATTTGCCCAATCATATCGACATCGTCAGTATTCCCTCTATTAACTTTAATTGCATTGCTATCAACGTAAGTAGCTGTTTTTGGTGCTTCGTTACTATATATATTTTCATTTAGAGTTTGTCTTATCCTATTAGCAAACACTTCCATATCAAAAGGCTTTATAACATAATAATCCGCTCCAAGTGCTATAGCTCTCTGCGTTATTTTCTCGTGACCAACTGCTGATAAAATTATTACACGAGGTCTTGGATCGAGCTTCATTGTATTTAACCTCTCTAAAACTCCTAGTCCATCAAGAATCGGCATAATTATATCAAGTACTACTAAATCAGGTTTTTTTTCTTCAATCAGTTTTAATGCCTCTACTCCATTTTGCGCAATTCCAGTAACAACTATATCCTTTTGTGTTAATAGGTAATCATTAAGAATATTACAGAATTCTTTGTTATCATCAACAATAATTATATTTATTTTTTTCTCTTCCATGTTCGTAATCTCCTTCACATCTCAATTATGTATCCTAATAATTATAAATTCTACAATTAATTGGTAAATCCTTTAATTTTAAAAAAATATTAAAAAAATATTACCGAATTAAATGCTTGAATGGTAAATGTTTCTATTTATTATATTGTTTTTACATTTATTATATACTTTCTTATATATTAACATATAACCAATTACATTGCCACATAATAAATTGTATTTTTTAGTATTTATTGTATTTTTTGTATTTTTATAAAACTTTAATAAAACTTTAATAAAACTTTAATAAAATTTCAGCTTGATACATCATGTATACAAACTGAAATTTATATATTTATTCTCTATTATTTAAAAATAAAGAGAATAATTTTAAATAAGATTGTATGATTTTGCTAATTTTTCGAAAGCTGGTAATGAATTTTCTATTTTCTTATAATCAATACAGTAAGCTAACCTTGCATGTCCAGCGCAACCAAAAGCAGATCCAGCTACTAATATTAAATTAAATTCTTTTGCATCCTCGCAAAACTTTTTATCATCCTTTATTGGAGTTCTAATAAATAAATAAAATGCTCCTTGTGGTTTTATGCAAATAAATCCTATTTTGGTAAGATAGTTGTATAATAAATCTCTATTCTTTTGATATATACTAACATCGACTTCAACATCAAGACAATTTGCAATAACTCTCTGAAAAAGTGATGGTGCATTTATAAATCCTAGAATTCTATTTGCAACATTAAGAGATATCATTATGTCATCAAAACAATCCATCTTTGTATTTGCAACTACATAGCCTATTCTTTCCCCAGGTAATGATAATGATTTACTGTAGGAATATCCAATAAATGAATTTGTATAATATTTTAAAATATATGGAACAACAACGTTATCATAAACTATTTCTCTATAAGGCTCATCAGATATAAGATATATGCTTGTACCGAGCTCTTCTTGTTTTTGACTCATAAGTTTTGATAAATCTTGTATAACCTTCTGCGAGTAAACAATACCCGTTGGATTATTTGGTGAGTTGATAATAATTGCTTTCGTTCTACTATTTATTTTATCTTTTAACCTCTCCATATTAGGTTCAAAAGTATCAATATCTGTAGAAACAACAACAAGTTTACCATCAAAATTATTTACATAGCTTCTATACTCACCAAAAAATGGTGCAAAAACAATAACTTCATCTCCTGGATTGAGTAATGTTTTTAGTAAAATATTTAATCCTCCAGCAGCTCCACAGGTCATAACTATATTATAGTATGAAATATCTATATCATGCTTTTTATTTAAAAATTCAGCTATCTTTTCTCTAACATCTATATATCCAGAATTGTTCATATATCCATGGACAAGTTTAGGTGCTGTTTCATTTAATATTTTATTAACTTCAATTTTAATATTTTCAGGTGGGGCAACATTGGGATTACCTAAACTATAGTCAAAAACATTTTCTTCACCATAAATATCAGATAATCTTTTACCTTCCTCAAACATCGCTCTTATTATAGAACTGTTAGCAACTAAATCTTTCATTTTATTAGATATCATTTTAGGTCTCCTCTTATTATAAAATATATTAATAACCCCATAGAATCTATATCATGTTAGCTTTTTTTATGTACTCTTTATAAGACTAACTTGAATAGTTTGAATTATTAGTTTATATTATAACATAGATGTTAATTATACTTATATCTTTTTATATAATTCTTCTACATATGGCTTTCTTTCTTTTATTAAAGATAATAACAATGGATAATTAAATTGTCCACTGCCAATTAAGACTTGTTTTACTTTTCCACAAGCAAACACAAATTCTCATAACATAATCCACTCCCTAAATATATTTTATTATCTATATCCTAATAATTAAAAAGTTTTACAAAAGATGTTTTATCATACTTATCATGATCAATTAACATAATAACCTTGCATGCCCTTGATATCATAATTCTTTTGATTTCTGCCTCTTCTTCATTTGCATCTAATATTCCCTTTTGAATATCCATTCCTTTGCAGCTCTAATATAACCACCATAATATTTAAAGCTTCTTGTGGTTGAGCTTTTACTCCAGATACAAAGTGGGCCTCTTGTAATGCAACTCCCACTAAGAAAATAGCAAGTGGTCTTTCCCATGTAAATAGGTAGACAAGAATTAAAATAATAACAAATATTACAGTAAACATCATTGCCGCATATAAAAATGAGTTAGGTGATTCTTTTCCTAATGAATTTATTCTTCTATCACGATTGGAGTTTTAATGAGAACAGTAACTTTGGTGAAGTTTTTTGGTGCAGAGGTAATTCATGGTTTGCCTTTGGAATTTTAGACTATATCGAAGCATTTGATGGAAAAATTAATTCTGGAATTAAGAAGTATTTACTTGATACTTTTAAAGCTCAAGTAAACACTTTAGTTAAATATCAAGCGAAGTCTGGTTTATGGCATACAGTTATAGACGATGTTACTAGCTATGAGGAAGTTTCTGGTTCTGCAGCTATAAGTTACAGGAATACTCACTGGAATACGCCTTGGGATACTTGATGACTCATTTAAGCCCTATGCTGAGAAAACAATAATGGCTCTTCTGGAAGCACTTAACCATCTATAAATTTAGATAATAAACTAGCTTTTATTCAAAATAAAATAAGAATGAGTCAGGATATACAGTCTGACTCATTCTTACTTTGTTCTAAATAATTAAAAATTTTATTTTCTTTTACTTAATTCAGTCTTTTCATATTCCTTTACATCATCAAGCCATTTTTCAGCTACTGGAACATTATTCTTTTCACAATAATAATTCCAGATATCGCCCATTGGATAAGTTTTAAACTCTTCCATTAAAGCCAATCTTTCTGTAAAGTTTCCCTGGTCTTGCAAATCTTTTAATTTTTCATTAGGTGTTAGCATTGCACTTAGTAATGCCTTTATCATATTTCTTGATCCTATTGTCCATGCTGCTATTCTATTTATACTAGCATCAAAGAAATCGAGTCCAATAATTACTCTACCTAATGCATCATTTCTTACAATTTCCTTAGAAAGTTCTTTGATTTCATCATCAAAAAGTATTACGTGATCTGAATCCCATCTTACTGGTCTACTCACATGAAGCGCAACTTTATCATTAAATAAAAGCATTGCAGATAATTTATCTGAAACAACCTCTGTTGGATGATAATGTCCTGTATCCATTAATGACATTATGTTGTTTTTAGCTGCATAACTTATATAAAATTCACTTGATCCTACAGTATAAGCTTCTGCTCCTAGGCCAAATACCTTTGATTCAACACAATCAAGATTATACTTTTTATCTATCTTTTGGGTAAATATTTCATCTAAAGAATCTTTAAGTCTTTTTCTAGGTCCCATTCTATCACTTGGAATATCTTTGTATCCATCTGGAATCCAAATATTAGTTAAGCAAGTTTGTCCAAGCTCCTTGCCAAAGTATTCTCCTATTAATCTCGACGCCTTGCAATGTCTTATCCAGAAGTCTCTTATTTCCTTGTTAGGACTAGATAGAGTTAACCCATCTGCAGCTTTTGGATGTGAAAATATTGTTGGATTAAAATCAAGCCCTAAACCATTTTTCTTTGCCCAATCTACCCATTTTTTAAAATGTTCTGGTTTTATTTCATCTCTTTCAACTACTTCTCCATCAGTCTCAGCATATATAGCATGTAAATTAACCTTATGTTTTCCTGGAATTAAACTTAGCGCTTTATCTAAATCTTTTCTTAATTCTTCCCCATTTCTAGCCTTTCCTGGATAATTACCAGTTGCAGCTATACCACCTGATAATGCATTCTGAGTTTTTTCAAAACCAGTTACATCATCTCCTTGCCAGCAATGAATTGATATTTTCACCTTATTAAGCTCTTCTAGAATTTTATCTACATCAAGTCCCCATTTTTCATATTCCTTCTTAGACATCTCATATTTTTCTTTAATGTTCATTTATATTTGCCTCCCTTATAATTTATATACTCAATTATCTATATTTAAACGTCATCTGGTTTAAATGTAACAATATGAAAAGATTCTTTAATAGCTGCTCTTGCTTGTCCTAAATCTTTAAAAATGTCATAACTTAAGAGTTGAGCTACAATATTTCCTATCGCAGTTGCTTCAACTGGTCCAGCTAATACTTCTTTTCCAGTAACTTTTGCAACTAACTCATTTAAAAAATTATTTTGGCATCCTCCGCCAAAAATATTTATTCTCTTGAATTTTTTTTCAAATATTTCTTCAATATTTGCTACAGCATTCTTATAACAATGAGCTAAACTATTATATACACACATTGCTATCTCGCCAACATCGCACGGAACCTTTTGATCCGTCTCATAGCAATAATCTTTTATTTCCTTTATCATGTTTTCAGGTTTTAAGAACCTATCATCATTAACATCTACTATAGATGCAAAATCTGCTTTTGCTCTTGCCAAATCTACGAGCTCCGCAAAAGAATATTTATTCTCAAGATTTCTTGAAACCTCTTGGATTACCCAAAGTCCCATAATATTTTTAAGGAATCTAAATCTATAATCTATACCACCTTCGTTTGTAAAATTGTATTCCATAGTTTGTGGTACACATAATGGGAATCTATTTTCAAGACCAATTAACGACCATGTACCTGAACTTAAATATAAACTATCACTATCATTACATACTGATGATATAAACGCTGAACCAGTATCATGAGTTGCAGGAAGTACAACTTCCATATCAAATCCAAATTCTTTGACTAATTCTTTTTTTAACCCACCAAGTTTAGTCTTAGGTAATTTTATCTCTTGAAATATGTCCTTCTTAATCCCTAGATCATCTAAAATTTTTGGATCCCATGTCCTATCAAAAGAATTAACTAATTGAGTTGTTGTTGCATTAGTATACTCATTAACTTTTTTTCCAGTAAGCAGAAAATTAAGATAGTCAGGAATCATTAAAAAAGTTTTTGCTTTTTCTAAAATTTCAGGTTTGTTTTTCTTTATGGAAAGTAGTTGATATATACTATTAAATCTTTGGAATTGAATGCCTGTATATAAATACATCATATCTTTAGGTATAATCTTAAACACTTCTTCCATCATACCTTCAGTTCTATCATCTCTATAAGATACCGCATTACCTAATATTTCATCATTTTTATCTAGCAACACAAAATCTACAGCCCAAGTATCTATTCCAACACTCTTTGGAATTTTCCCAAGTTCAACACATTTTTTAATTCCTATTTTTATGTTCTCAAATAACTTATCAATATCCCAACAATATTCATCTGCGACCTTGCTAATTCCATTTTCAAATCTATAAATCTCTTCTAATTTTAATTTTCCATTTTGAGTTGAGCCTAATATATGCCTTCCACTTGAAGCTCCAATATCAATGGCTAGATAGTATTCCATAACTTACCTCCAATCTTTTGCAAACGTCTACTTCTCGTATAACTTTGCCTATAGCTAATATTTTAGTTTAATAGTCTTATAAATCCTATGTCCTATAAAGAGAATCTTACTGTCCTAATAAGCAATCAAACAATAATATTATTTTCTTCGATATTCATCAGGAGTAACTCCTACTTGCTCTTTAAATTGTCTATAAAAGTAACTCACATTTGAATAACCAACTTCAGTAATAACATCGATTACTGACATTTTTGTACTATGTAATAAATATTCTGCTTGTTTAATTTTTTTTTCTTTTACAAGTTCAGTTAAATTTTTACCTATAATCTTCTTAACTAATTTACCTATATAATCAGGATTATAACCAAAATAATCTGCCATACCTTTTAATGTGATAACCTTAAAATGTTTGTTAATATAATTTAGAATTTCAGTAGATATTGTAGAATCAATTTTAGAAACGATTTCACTAGATAGATACTTTTTATAATCCCTTAATAGTTCATTAAATAAAAGCATAATATATGCACGAATTGCTGTTTCCATTCCATTTTTTTTATCATAATATTCCATAAGTATTTGTATCATAAAATTACAAACCTTATCGTTCTCTGCTGTCTTAAAATGAATATATTGCTTAAACTCACTTTTCCCATATATTGCTTCAACGATAAAATTAGATATTAAATCATTATCAGCAATTTGACTCATAAAAATCCAATCAAAAAATTCTTTTTTTATTAATACATTAATGGCAATATCATCTTCACCTGCAGCCTCAATGCTATGTTCAACATTCATGTCTAGCAATAAAATTTCTCCCTTTTCTATTACTAATTTCTCACCTTCAATAACCTGATTTATTTTTCCTGAATATACAAACATCATTTCTAAATAATCATGTTTGTGTTTCTCAAACTTTACAAACCTATCATGCTTATGGATAGCTATAACTTCTGATTCATTCATAAGTTTTTCATTGTTTATTATCCACAAATTATTTTTAATTTTATTTGAGAAGTGTTCCTTAAGTTTAACGTCAAAATTTGTACTTATTTTAGTATTATACAAATTGTAAGTTTCTTTTTCTATGTCATTTAATTGTTTTAATTTTTTATCAAGATCTTTAATATTCATATTATCACCATCACTTTTTATTTTATAATCATTTATTATGGCCTTATGAATTTATTATAGCCTTATAAATTTAGTCTTACAATTTAAAGTTGATGGTGATCATATTTTTATAAAAACAATTCTATTATAAAAGTTATTTTATTATTAATTACATATTCAATTCACCATAACGTTCTTTTTCAATTGCTTCAAGTGTCCTACCTGAAGTTTTGGGAGCAAATACAACACCTATTATTCCACTGATTATAAGGAATCCTACCATGAATGCTGCTGCCAATTGAAAACCAAACTTGCTCATTATAGTTGGGATAACAAAACTCCATATACCAAGCGCGATACGAACAGCAAAGAACATTACGCCTTGAGCCGTAGCTCTATATTTTGTTGGAAAAAGTTCACTAGCCCATAACTGATAGAATGGTTGTGCACCAAATCCAAAAGAAAGTCCATTTACAACAACAAATATTACAAGCATGCTAGCATTCATACTTGATGCTGGCAATAAGAATATTGACCATGCACCAATTGCCATTATAGCCGCTGCTGCATATAATACCTTTCGACTAATTTTATCTCCAAGTTTCATGAAAATGAAATAAGTGCCGATAGCTGTAAATCCAAATAATACTGCTTGAAGTAGATTAGCCTGTTGGGCTGAAACCTTGCCAACTGTTTGATAAATTAATGGCATAAAGAATCCCATTGTACCTGCTGCCAGGTTCCAAAACAAATATACACCAAGCAAAAACAATATTGATTTGAAATTCACTGGTTTTAATATATCTTTTACAGTGACCTTTTGGAATTTCCCTTTTGCTATAAGTTGTTTTTCTTTTTCCTTTTGTACAAGCCAAGATTCTGATTCTGGCAATGTTCTTCTTATTAACCAAGTGATAAGAGCCACTACAAATAAATGTGCAAAAACTATACGACTACCAAGTAATCCAAGATTTCCAAGGGCTACTGATAAAATCAGAACAATAATTGGACCAGCTGACCATGCAAGTTGCGCTGTACCACAATGTTTCGCTCTTTCCTTAGCCGGAGCCCCTTCTGCGATAGTAGTCCAAGAAGCTGGGATGTCAGCACCCACTGATAATCCAACGATTATATAACCTGTTAACATCATTGCGAAATTCTGTGAAAATATAATAAATAACATACCAAACATATAAAATAACATTGAAAAATTATAAACCAATTTACGACCATATTTATCACATATATAACCACCAATTAATGCACCAAGAGCTGCTGAAACAGCATTTGAACTTAAAGCACTAAGTAACCCAAGTTTCATATCAGTCATATGAAGATATTTCGTCCAAAGTGATAAACCAGCAGCTCCAGCAACTATAGAGCCCGCATCAATGTAATTTGCCATAGACGCTGAAATAGTTGTTTTCCAGGTTAATTTATTCTTTTCTTTACTTGTCATTTGTTTTTCTTCTTTACTACTCATTTCTTTCCCCCCTTTTAATTTAAATGGAATAATTCTTTTAACTCAAATGAAACTGGGCTATTATCTTCATTTGTTTCCATAACATCTTTCATATAAGCCCACCATTTTTGGCATATGTCCGTTGCATCACTTTTACTCCATAAAGCTTCATCTTCAATTTCTAAATAAGCAATTAAACTATTTGTCTGTCCATCCAAGAAAATAGAATAGCTTTTTGCACCATATTGATGTAACATTTCCACCATCTCAGGCCAAATTTCATCATGACGCCTTTTATACTCCTCGTGAAACCCACTAAATACTTTCATTACAATACATTTACGTACCATTTAAATTCCTCCCCTATGTATAATTAAATTTGCTTAATTTGATTTATTATTTTATTATACGTTTACATAAATAACATACAAAAATTCTTTTTCATTTGATTTTTTACAAATAAGTTTGAAAATCAACTATAATCAAACTGTAAAATTTTAAATTTGTATACGCTTTCTGTATACGCTTTCTTGACTTAGTTATAGTATACTCAATTGCCTAGAAACATTCATTAACCTTAAAAGTGTTATTGACTATCAAATTCAGTTTTTTATACGATTAAATAAAATGACCTATATCATTAAATCCAAAGAATTATGATATAGGTCATTTGTTTTTTAAGAAACTATTTTAATTGATATTTCTCTCTTTTCTTTCCTTGGAATTAATCGAATTCCTAATGGCTCCTCAATATAAGTCGCATTCTTAACTTCCTCTACCTTAAATATTCCTCGTAGCAAAAGACTCCATGGTTTATTTGAAATATCAACTTTTATATTAATATCTTGCCCTTTTCTTTCTACACTAACCTTTAGCTGCTCTAAGCTATTTGTATCATGAACAATTGAACTTATAGTTGATCCGTCTTCAATTTCAAATACCTGAAGAGTAACTCCATTAGCATAATCATAATCAGGCTTATTATAAGCATTGCCCACTGCAATTATACTATTGGGCCTAACCATTAAAGGTATACTTAAATAATTGTGTTTTTCAAATTTCCAAGTTCCACCTACAACCTTTTCATTTGTAAAAAAGTTTGTCCATATACCCTTTGGAAGATAATAAGATACCTCACCACTTGTATTAAATATTGGTGCAACAAGCATTGATTCACCAAGCATGTATTGCCTATCAATATATTCACAGTTTGGGTCCTTCATAAATTCTAAAAACATTGCCCTCATCATAGGAATTCCTTTGTTTGCAGCCTCTATTGCGACGCTATATAAATATGGCATTAGACTACATTTAAGCTTTGTGAAATATCTTAAAACATCAACTGACTCCTCGTCGTATACCCAAGGTACCCTATATGATTTACTTCCATGCAACCGACTTAGAGGGGATAACATTCCAAAAGCTACCCAACGTTTATAGATATCTGGCGTTGAAGTATTTTCAAATCCTCCTATGTCATGGCTCCAAAATCCAAACCCAGACATAGAAAGTGACAATCCTCCCCTTAAGCTTTCTGCCATAGATTCATAATCTGCTGTAGAGTCTCCACCCCAATGAACAGAAAACTTCTGACTTCCAACTGTTGCAGACCTTGCAAAAACTATAGCTTCTTTTTCACCTTTAATTTCTTTTATAGACTCAAAAACCACTTTATTATATAAATAAGTATAGTAGTTATGCATTTTTACGCTATCGTTACCATTATAATATACTACGTCTGTAGGTATTCTCTCGCCAAAATCAGTTTTAAAGCAGTCAACTCCCATCTCCATTAACTTCTTAAGTTTAAGAGAGTACCAAGCAGCAGCCTCTGGATTTGTGAAGTCAACAATAGCCATTCCAGCCTGCCATCTATCCCACTGCCAAACACTACCATCCTTTTTCTTAATAAAATAGCCATTTTCCATTCCTTCATCAAACATACTTGAACGCTGAGCAATATAAGGATTAATCCAAACACAAATCTTTAATCCCTTTTCTTTAAGTCTTTTAAGCATCCCCTCAGGATCTGGGAATACATTTTTATCCCATTTTAAATCACATAGGTGATACTCCTTCATCCAGAAGCAATCAAAATGAAATACCGCTAAGGGCAAATCTCGTTTTGCCATACCATCAATTATCCCAGTAACAGTTTTTTCATCATAACTTGTAGTAAATGAAGTTGTTAGCCATAGTCCAAATGACCATGCTGGAGGTAAACTAGGTTTGCCAGTAAGTGATGTATACTTCTCAAGTATAGCTTTAGGACTTGGTCCATATATTACATAATACTCAAGTGATTCACCTGGAACACTAAATTGAACCTTAGTCACTCTCTCTGATGCAACCTCAAATGATACTTTCCCTGTGTGATTTACAAACACACCATACCCCTTATTAGTCATATAAAATGGAATATTCTTATATGATTGCTCACTTGAGGTACCACCATCTTCATTCCACATGTCAATAACTTGACCATTTTTCACAAGTGATGTAAATCTTTCACCCAGCCCATAAACACACTCTCCAACACCAAGATCTAATTGTGTCATCATATAATTTCCATCATTTTCTTTTTTCATATATGCCATTTTTTTATAACCGGTTTTTGTTATAGATTTCTCACCATTCATAAAATCTATTATAAATGGTTCTTTTTTATTAATACATACATTTAAATTACCTGTATTAAGGACTATTTCACTATCATCTTCTTTTATAGACATATGTTTATTTAAAGTATCCGCAATATCAAACTTTGGATCTATTGCAAGCTCCCCTTTAAAGTGATTCATGCTTACGCAAATGATATCCTCCATAGGAGATGAAAACTTAACCGAGACAAGCATCCCATCTACCGTATCCGCGCGATCACGAATTGCCTTATCTGGGCAATATATTGTTACAGAATTCTCACAAGTTTCTGCATCATAAACCTGCTTAGGATAGTGAGCTTCTATATCTTTTTTTAACAACCAATTTCCATTAGTAAATTTCATCTTCCATCACCCCTTAAATTAAAATATTATTCTATTATTCTTTTACTGAACCTGAGGTCATTCCAGTTACAATATATTTTTGACCAAGTATGAAAACAATGAGTACTGGAATACAAGTTAACACAATATCAGCACATACAAGATTCCACTGAGTTGAAAACTGTCCGAAAAAGTTATAAACGGCTAGTGTCATTGGCCATTTACTTGATTCGTTTAAAAAATATATTGACATAGTAAAATCATTCCAAGTACTCATAAAATTAAGTACAAATAAAGTTGCTATTATTGGCTTAAGAAGTGGAAATATAACCTTAAAGTAAAGAGATTTTGGAGTACAACCATCTATAATTGCAGCCTCATCTAATTCCCTTGGAATTGTGTCTATAAATCCGTATGCAATAAATATACTAATTGGCAATGCAAATGCAGCATAAATAAGTATTATTCCTATTCTAGTGTTAATCAAATGGGTAAACTGCATTACCTTCATTAAAGAAATATAATTTACCGGCATAGCTATTCCTAGAACTAAAAAATAATATATAAATCTATTCATTTTGCTTTTATTCCTTGCAAGGACAAACGCTGCCATTGTTGCTAAAAATACTATAAGTAATGTACTAGTAGATGCATAAACAAAACTATTAAAAAAAGAACCAAGTAGCTTACCTTTTTCAACAACTACTGAATAATTTTCAAAAATTAACTTTTTAGGTAAATCAAGATTAAGTGTATACGACTCTGCAGCGGTTTTAAATGAACTAATAAATATTACAACTAATGGTATTAATACTATTAATGAAACTATCCAAGCAATAGCATTTTGAAATACTCGCATTAATATCTTCTTTGTTTTCATTAGTATTCCTCCTTTTTATTAAGACCCTTAAGGATGAAATATGAAATTGCCATGGTAAATACAGCAAGTAATGTAGATAGCGCTGTACCAACTGCATAGTTACCTCTAGAAAACTCCTTGAAAACAGCTGTATTCATAACATCAGTTGCATATCCAGGTCCTCCATTAGTTAATACATAAATAATATCAAAAACTCTTAACCCATAAGTTACATTTAGCACAGTTGTCATTATTAATGTTGGCATTAATAATGGAAGTGTTATTTTAAAAGTTTTTTGCAAAAAAGTTGCCCCATCCATATCCGCTGCTTCATAATAACTCTCTGAAATACCTTGGATTCCTGCAATAAATATTACCATTCCATACCCAACGCCTTTCCAAGAATCTACAAACATAACTGAATTAAAAGCATAGTGTATGTTTCCTAACCAATCATGTGCAAGAAAACCTAATCCAATATTATTAAAAAATATATTTAAAAAACCAGTTGTTGGATGTAAAATTCCTTTAAAAACTAACCCTACGATAAGATAAGATAACACTTGAGGTGAAAATATAACCATTCTATGAAAATTAGCTAACTTAATACCTCTTGTAAAAAGTAATGCAAAAACTAAGCCCAAAATAGTTTTAATTGCTGTTGTGAATATTGTAAAATACACTGTATTTCCAATGTATGTCAAATATGTTTTATCCTTAACAAATATTTCTTTAAAATTATCAAGTCCTATAAAATTGACTTTGTCACTAAAACTATTCCAATCTGTAAATGAATAAAAAATACCTATTACAGATGGTATAAAACATAGAATAAAAAATAACAATAAAGCTCCCGAAGCGAAATACCATGGGTAAGTTTTATTTCTATCCATAATCATCAATCCTTTCTATTATTAATTAGAAACATTATAAATTTAAAATATTAGAATAATGAGTTGTACTAATCAAATATTCGATCATACAACTCATCATTATAATTTTATTTAGTCCAAGCTGGATCCTTTTGAAGCTTAGCTTGGTCATCACGACGTTTAGAAATACTACTAATTACCTGATCAGACGTCATTGCACCAGAATACATAGCAGCTATATCTTTACCAACATCCATCCATTGTGGATCTATATATTTAACCCCTACTTGAACAACTGTAGCCTTTTTAAGGGTAGCAATATAATCAGTATAAGATTGAGGATATTTAGGTTTTATTTCTGGCCAACAAACTTGTAAAGAATTAGGATCGCCATCAAGCCTTTTCTGTAAAACCTCTTTTTTAGCTAAATATCTAAAAAATTTAACTGCTTCGTCTTTATTTTTGCTTTTAGCATTAGCGAAATATGCATTACTAGCAGGATTAATTCCAAGAACTTTATTATCTCCCCATGGCTCTACGAAGACTCCTACATTACCTTTAGTAGTTGGAAAATCTTTAGCTAGATTTTGTTCCCATCCAAATCCGTCAAGTACCATTGCAGCTTTTCCATCAGCAAAAGCTTTTTCTGCACCCTCAACAGTATTGCTCATATAATCTGTTCCAAAGTACCCTAAAGTTTGGAACTCTTTGAGCTGTGTAAGAACTGTTTTAATTCCTTTAACGTCTTTTATATTTTCTGTATTGTTGTTTAATTTATCATAAACTTTAGCATCATTTTGTATATAATTTCCACCGGTTTCGAATAATGGTAGAACTTGATGCCATCCATTTTGCATTCCCTCATAAACTGGTGTTACTCCTGTAGCTTTTATTTTTGCAGCTACAGCCTTAAATTCCTGGTAAGTTGTTGGTACCTTAAGTCCCAAATCCTTGAAAATCTTTTTGTTGTAATAATACCAATAAACTTTATAGCCTGGAAAAGTTATACCATAGACTTTCTTATTATAAGAGATAGATGGTAAAACACTTGGATCCATTCGTTTAACAAATTCCTCATTTGTAAGATCTACAACATTGGTATCCGGTCTAACCCTATCATATAAGCTAAATGGGTCTGCATCAGCGCAAAATATATCTGGTGCTTCTCCTGATGAAATTTTTGTTTTAAGAAGATCTCTCCATTGTGCATCTGGAGTTATTTGGAAATCTATTTTAACTCCTGTTTCTTTCTCATAATCTTTTGCAATGCTTTGAACAATTCCACTAGTTGGTAATCCTGATTGATGTGAACCAAATGTTAGCGTGATATTTTTTTTGGTAGTTCCACCAGTTGATTTACTAGTACTACCACAACCTGTAAAACATGCTGTAGTTAAAAAAATCGTCATACAAGTTGCTAAAACCGTTTTCATTTTCATACAAGTACCCCCCTTGAATTATAAATAAAATAGTGTAGAATTAATTTGAAGAACTAAACCCTTCAACTTATATATTTATAGTACAATTATTTTACTCCATATTAAATGGAGAAAACCGTTACATTGTTTGCACTTTTCCTACCCATATTATATGAAATATATGCATAAGACCTAATTGGGGGCAAATTAGATGAAATTTAAAACTCTTCAAGTAAAGCTTTTTATAAGTTATTCTTCTTTTTTTATTATTATTTTATTTATTATTGGTGCTATTTTTTATTCTTTTTTTTCAAATTATACCACTAGGAAGGTATCTGAGCAGCAAGGACAACTTTGTACTTCAATTTCAAACTCGCTAGATGAAGAAATAAAAAAAATGGATACTACTTCTATGAATATAGTTTATTCAAACCTAATAAAAGATCATTTTCAAAAATATCTATTACTCAGGACAAGCACCCCTAAAAGTAATATTTCAATATATAGTGAAAGATATTCAAATATTAGGTCACTTATAGATGTGGTAATGGCCATTCTAGGCCCATTTCAAACAGTAAGTCAAGCTAACATATACGATTTTAATGGAAATATGATTGGCGCAGGATTATTTAATGGTGAGGTCTCTATGGATTTACACCAAATGTCTTGGTATAATAAAACACTAAATCTAAATGGAGCTAAATATATCAGTGTACCATCCCATATTAAACTTTTAGACTCCTCAATTTTTAAACAATTTGAGAACCATAAATTTATGTCAACTACAAGAACGTATAGTGATAGCAACTATAACAAACTAGGGATAGTTGAGATAGTCCAAGACTGTGAAACGGTATTCAAATACATAAATACTCTTAAGAAGACTGATAACACACTTCAAATATATGTATTTAACAAAGAAGGCTCCAATATCTATCCTTATGATAATAAAAAGATCTCAACTGGTGTTTATTATCAAAGCATTATAAAAAATCAAAAATTAAGTTCACTTAATATCCATAATGTCAAAAGCCCAACAGATGGTACAAAGCAATCAATGACTTACATGATTTCAGATTATTCTGGATGGTCGATCATTTTAGTTCAATCACACAGAGTTATTTTTTCATCATTAATTAACTTTACTAGTACCTTTATTTTACTATCAATTTTAGTATTATTTATGATACTACTTTTGTCATATGCCGTGTCAAAAAAGGTCACTGTACCATTAAGAAAAATAAGACATGCATTAAAAAATATGAATATTGACGAGCTATCATCGCAAAGTTCAATTGGTCCATCCATGTCTAATAATAACCTAAACGAAATTGAGCATCTAAACAGGACTTTTAATACTATGTATATAAAACTTGGAAGGTCTTTAAATGAACTACTCATTGCAAAATCAGAAGAAATGAATGCTAAACTTCTTGCAATGCAATCACAAATGAACCCTCATTTTCTTTATAATAACCTTGCTAATATAAGTGTTATGGCTGAAGAAGGAATGAATGAAGAAATAGTGTCCATGTGCCATGATGTATCCTATATGCTTAGATATATTTCAACTGATAGTAAAGAGGGGGTTGCTCTAAATTTTGAAATAGATTACACTAATAAATATTTGAATTGTATGAAAATACGTTATGAAGAAAATCTTAAATTTGAAATTACAATAGAAGATGGGATGATGGATATAATTGTTCCAAAGCTACTTATTCAACCAATAGTCGAAAACTCCATAAAATATGGACTTAACTCTCTTCCACCATGGAATATATTGATTAATGGCTACGTATCTAATGACAAATGGTATATAAAAATAACAGATAGTAGTTTAGGTTTTGATCCCGCTATAATAAACAAATTCAAAGAATTGATGTCTCATCCAATTGATTCCACGAATTTGCAAGATATGCAAATTGGTGGGATGGGACTTATAAATATATGTACCAGATTAAAATTAATGTATAAAGAAAATGCACTTTTCACTATAACCAATCTTAAAGGCAAAGGCACAACTATATTAATAGGTGGATTAATAAGAAGGGTGGGGAATTTATAATGGAGCTTACTGTGACCTACAAAGTACTTGTAGTAGAAGATGAGGCATTAATAAGACGAAATATTGTAAAGAAAATTCAAGGACTCAATCTAGGATTTAATGTTATAGGTTCTACTAGTGATGGCAAAAGTGCTTTAAATCTTATTGAAACCGAATTACCACAGCTTGTTATTACTGACATACAAATGCCAATAATGGATGGACTAGAACTGGTAAAAGCCCTTTATTTTACTTATCCTAATATAAAAGTTATCATCTTAAGTGGCTTCCATGAATTTGAATTTGCCCGTCAAGCAATTCAATATGGTGTAAATGATTATTTATTAAAACCTGTAGTTATTGAGGAATTATCAACAGCTCTTACTAAAATTAAACTTAAGCTGGATTCAAATTTAACTTCAATATCAAATCTTGCAAATATAAAATCAAAACATATAGCTCCGCAGGAGTTAGTAAATGCTGTAGAGTTATACCTTCGTTCAAATTATAAAACTGAAGTACCACTAGAAACCATAGCTAAAAGCCTTAATTTTTCACCAGATTATCTAAGTAGAGTTTATAAAAAATGTACCGGTAAATCCCCTTTAAAATATTTAATTCACCTTAGAATAACTGAAGCAAAACGTCTTCTAACTAGCAGTTTAGACCTCGAGATTAAAACCATTGGTGAACTTGTAGGTTACAGTGATCAATACTATTTTAGCCGCACCTTTAAACATAATACAAATCACTATCCTAGTGAATACAGAGCCTTAAAAGAAAATGAGGAAGGAGATCTATAACTATGATAAAACCAAGTGAAAACAATGAATATTATGAACTAGATAATCCAATAAATATGCCAAAAGCTTCAGGTTTTTTATGGAATGAAAAGATGATGATTCATGCAAATTGTCGTGGGTATGCAATAGCTCAATTTATGCAACCAGAACCTGCAAAATACTCTTATGCTCCTAACCTAGAGGCTAAAATATTTATGCAACCAGAGCAACCTTATTATGCCCATCACCCTGGCCGCTTTATCTATGTAAAGGATGAAGTTAACGGTAAAATTTTCTCAGCACCCTATGAACCTGTTCGTGTTTTACCTGATAAATACAAATTCTCTGTAGGAAAAAATAATATTTTATGGGAAGTTCAAAGCAATGATATTCTTATAAAAATGAGCCTTAGTTTACCTAAAGATGATGTAATGGAGCTTTGGTCTGTTAAAGTTAAAAACCTTTCACAAAGCAAACGAAAATTAAGTATTTATCCATATTTCACAGTAGGATATATGTCATGGATGAATCAATCAGGTGAATACAACCTGGATTTACAAGGAATTGTATGTTCTTGTATTACGCCTTATCAAAAATATCAAGATTATTATAAGGTTAAAGACTTTAGTGATAAAACATTTTTATTGCCGGATAAGCAGCCTTTATCTTGGGAAGTTAATCAGCAATCATTTGAAGGAGAAGGTGGCATTACATTACCAACCGGTATACAAAATGATATATTGTCAAAAGGTGATGCCCTGTATGAAATGCCAGTTGCTGTTTTACAATATAAAATGGACCTAAATCCAGGTGAAGAAAATGAATATCGCTTTTTATTTGGTCCAGCTAAAAGCAATGAAGATATTGCCCAAATTCACCAAAAATATTTTATAGAAAAGAATAAAAATGGCGATGATGGTTTTAAACTAGCTGAAATAGAATACGCTAAATACATAGCAGAGGGTAGTGGCTGTATCCATATAAAAACACCTGATGACGACCTCGATAATTTTGTTAATCATTGGTTGCCAAGGCAAATGTATTACCATGGTAAAACTAACCGTCTTTGCACAGATCCTCAAACCCGTAACTACCTTCAAGATAATATGGGCATGAGTTATATAAAGCCTGAAATTGCAAGAGAATCCTTTATTATTGCCTTGAGTCAGCAAAATGAAAATGGTGCAATGCCCGATGGTATAATTCTTCATAAGGATGCTGAGTTAAAATATATTAACCAAGTACCTCACACGGATCATTGCGTTTGGTTACCAATTTGCCTCAGTGCCTATTTAGATGAAACTAATGATTATGGAATTCTTTCTGAAATGGTCCCTTTTGTAAAGGGCACAGAATTAGCATCAGTTTCTGAACATATTACAAGAGCTATGCACTGGCTTATTAATGATAGAGATAAGCGAGGTCTCAACTTTATTAAACAAGGTGATTGGTGTGACCCCATGAATATGGTTGGATATAAAGGAAAAGGCGTATCTGGCTGGCTAACCATGGCTTGCGCATATGCATTTATGATTTGGGCTGATATTTGCGAAAAAAGTGGACAACCAAGTATCAGTAAAGAATTTACATTAGAAGCCCATAAGACGAATATTGTAATAAATAAATATTTATGGGATGGAGAATGGTTTGCACGAGGAATAACAGATGACAATGTTATATTTGGTATTAGTAAAGATAAAGAAGGTAGGATTTATCTAAATCCTCTAGGATGGTCAATACTTTGTGGTGCAGCTGATGACATAAAGCAAACGAAAATAATAAAAGCTGTAAGCGCACAACTAGAAAACCCTTTTGGTGTTGAAAAACTGGCTCCTGCATATACATCAATGAGAGAAGATGTTGGAAGGCTAACTCAAAAGTTCCCAGGAACGGCCGAAAATGGAGCTGTGTATAATCATGCTGCAGCATTTTACATTTATGCTCTTTACTCAATAGGAAAGAAAGACAATGCCTATCATTTACTTAGAAAAATGATACCAGGACCAGACCCTAAAGATATTATAAGGCGAGGTCAATTACCTGTTTTCATACCTAATTATTATCGAGGTGCCTATAGACAATTCCCACGCACCGCTGGTAGGTCAAGTCATTTGTTTAATACAGGAACAGTTACTTGGTTTTATCGTTGCTTAATTGATGGATTATTTGGATTACAAGGAAGCAAAACTGGACTTTGTGTAAACCCACAACTCCCATCATATTGGAATGAAGTCACTGTAATCCGTACTTTTAGAGGAGCAAAACTACATGTAAATATTAAGAGGGAACTCGGAGTTCTAGCTACCCAAGTTTATGTCAATGGCAACTATATTAAAGATGGTATTATAAAGAATATAAGACCAGATGTTATATATAAGGTGATCGTAAAAATTCCATTATCCAATTGACCTGTAAATAATGAATAAAGCAGATATACTATTTATTTAGAGTATTTAAGAGAAGCTATAATAAACTTCTCTTAAATATAATAAACACCTTAGTTACTCTTTAGATTTAAAATACAACTGTTGTACCTGCCTTACAATTTCATCTGTTTGATTTGTAATTTGAGATATAGAAAATCCTATGAATAATGGAGATGTAATAAATCTAGGTATAACTTTACAGATTATACTGCCCTTCCACTCATAAAAGAAAAGATTAAAACTACTACATTTCACATAAAAATCATTTAAAATATAACGAACAATTTTCTGTATATTATCCGCCATTGTATCTAAATTATTAATATTGTTTATTATAATATTAAATTCTGTAAAATCTATCTTGGGTTTAGTTGAAAGATTAAGTACACATCCATCGGATTCGTTAATTACTATTCCTTCAAAATACTCGTCTTTTAAAAATTCTTTATAATCTATATTTTTTAGTCCAACAATCTGCATATGTGCATGATTAATAGTGCCACCTGAATAAGGGCCGTGATTTTTATAAAAAATTACTGATTCAAACTCGCCACTTTTCTCCATATCAATCCAATGACTAACTCCAAATTTTAATAAGTTTCTCATATATTCTTTATCATACATTGTAATATCAACATCACAACTACTGGTTTCTATTAACACTGTTTGAAGTGTATTTTCTAATGTAGGAAATTTATTTTTAATTAAAATGAATGGCCCTTCTTCATCTATAATTCCCTTTAAACCCTCTCTGTTACAAAATGGACATGGGGTCTTCTTGTTTTTAATACTATTGGGTTTATTTTTACTTATATTTGCTAAAAACTTTAAATATCTGTTAGAACTCATTTTATTCACCTGCCCCAATGTATAATCTTTAACCAAATTCAGAGTTAGATATCATTTGCCGTTTTATTCTTATCTGTTTTGTTCTTAAATCCACCCATTTTCGAGCTTACTTTGGATACTAGTCCTGGTACCATTTGAATAAGATTTTCAATATTACATTTACCTTTTATAGAAAGCATTGTTACATTTCCATCTTTTATAACTAAAATTGCAGTTGGGGTAATTTTAGCTCCTGCTCCAAGTCCTCCCCCAGTACCTTCTCCATCTTTAACAGTGTTCCCTGTTCCGCTCCCTGTTCCACATCCAAATGAAACTGTAATAAGTGGTATAAGTGTTGTTTCTCCGACAATTATTGCCTCACCAACCACTGTTTCTGTCTTTAAGAATCTTTCAAGATTTGTAAATAACGCATCAGCATTTTCTGTCATATTCATTATAATTTATTCCTCCTTATATTTTAAATTTAATTGTTTATTTATTTATTAAGTAATCATTATTAGCTTTACACTTAACAATACACATAAAACATTAATAAGTCTAAATATTTTTATGTTTTTTTAAATATTCTTTCTCTACTATTTTTCTTCAATACAAATTTAATTGTTTTTATTATAGCTGATAACAAAGAAATCTTGCCATGAATATCACACTCAATTTCAATTATTTCATCATCAAATACTGGTTGTAAATTAATATCACTTTTAGGGATAAGACTTGATATCAAAGGGATAATTCCACAAATCATACCTGTAAGTGATGGATCTTCAAACCCATAAAAACCATTTATTTCTACAGTTTTTGGTTTTACTATATGTATTATTTCTTTAAAATAATTGATTAAGTCATTTATAAATTCCTTTTGAATATAATCTCTTATATTAAAATTGCTCCTTTTCTTTTTCTTACTATTTTTCTTATTCTTCTCTTCTTTCTCTTTTTCAATTTTTGTGCCAGGGCTTTTTATTTCTTTTCTAATAATACTAAGCCCCATAAATTTAAGTAAAAATATTTCTTTAGCGTCCTCATGTTTCACCATAATTTTTATGATTTTCTTGAAAAATAATAAGGTTATATCTACGTTAATCGTTTCATCAATTTTTGAACTTATATAATATTCAAAGGGAATTATTAAAAACAATATGATAATAGCAAATATAAAGATTAATAAATAAAGGAGTATCTTTAATATTAAAAACAAAATAAACAAACTAACACCTCCTTATGCCCTCAACATAAAATTTAAACTATCTCTTTATAATATACTCTTAATTATTGAATAAAGTTTCAATTTAATATTATTATTGGAAAATAAAAAGCTAATGATGCTCTCAAAGTTTAGACTTTGGAAGCATCATTAGCTTTTAAGTTTAAGCTCCTAATGATACATTTTCTTCTTTTTCATCATCTTCCACTCCATTTGCAACAATAACATTTACAAACTTCACTCCATATGGAAGGAAAAATTGTATGCAAGGGCCAGTTAACAATGCAGATATTATTGTTCCTATGCCAAATACTCCGCCGAGTACAAAACCTATTATTAAAAAGCTAATATCTAAAGCCATACGAATCCAGCGATATTGAAAATTAGTTTTGTCTTTTATAATAAATGGAATAATATCATTTGGTGCAACACCTACATTACTTGCTGAAAGTATCGAAAATCCAATTGCAATTAGGACACATCCGAATACAACTAAAAGCATTTTTAACCCAATATTTAAAGATGCTATTGGGAAAAATGATACAGCCTTTACTCCAAGGTCAATAATAGGGCCTACTCCAACCACACATATAATTGTTCCTATCTTTATACGAGTTCTGTCAACTAAAAGTATTATACAGAACAATACAAATAAAATAACCATATTAGCATTTCCTGGTGTTTTATGTAATAAAAATGCTAATCCTTGAGTGAACAAAGTAAAGGGATCAGACCCAATGTTAGTCTTTAAAAACAAGGCTACTCCAAGCTGTATTATACTCATTCCTACAAAAAATAAAATCAGTCTTTTAATTAGATCTAGTTTTTTAGTCATATTTTCATCCTTTTCTTTAGTTTTATAGTTGCTCTTTATAATGTTTTCATAATTTTATTTATAAACAGACAAAAAGCGCAACTATAATTATACAATGACACCAATTTTTATACAAGTGTATATAATTTTCAAATATATTCTCTATACCTCTTAAATTAGATTAGTAAGTCAACGCTTACAAATCCACCCCCAAGTGTTGTTGTATTTAACCATTTGACTAAGTCTATTTTTTTAATAATTCCCTCATCCAAGATATCTATGAATGCATTGCTCTCATCCTCTACATATTTAAGTGAGACGATAGTCACCCAGTGCCAAGAATCTAGTTGCTTTTCCTCTCCATTATCTAGATTGAGAAAAGCAATTGGAGCGTCACTACTCAATGCATTACCTAAGAACAATAACAAATTATGAAACTCTGGGCAAAGTAACCGATTCTCATGTATATCCATAAGCTCAAGTTTTATATTTAGTTTTTTTGCTTTAGCATAGTTTATTACATCATCATAGAGTAACTTTGTTGTAGGAATTCCTCTGTTTGTTGGAGTTACGTATAACCATACTTCCTCCATCATAGATAGTGCCTCACTTTTAGATAACAATTGTTTGCCTTTACTTAAACCTTTTCGCATACAATTAAGATAAATCATAATGTTTGTCACAGCTGTCGGTCCACATCCAGCATTACGCTGCCATGGGTTCGTATACCATTCCTGATTACATCCATAATGTATACTAAGATCATTCTCATCCATTATTTTAAATATATCACTATCCTTTATTGACCTTATAATCATACTTTTCCCCCTTCGTGAAAAATCTTATTTCTAATAACAAACAAATTTGCTATTGAATTAATTGCAAATAAACATGAAACCACATAAGGCCCATGTTTATTTATGATTAATAACTAATGCTAAATCATCTCCTACTGAGCTGCATAATTTACAACTATTGTTGTTTAAATTCTGACCAAATAGAATCATACACTTTAGATGAACTACCAACATCCTGTAAATGTTTAGCTTTATTAAATTCATCTTTAGGTATATAAATAGCTTTGTTATTAAGAACAGATTGTGGCATAAATTGTTTAGCTGCTGTATTAATATTAATATACTCTATACTAGTTGTAATATCACTACTTGCTTTACCTTCTAATACGAAGTTTATAAATTTCAAAGCATTTGCCTTATGTGGTGCATTAATAGGCATTACTAAATTATCTTCTTCAAACTGCATTCCCTCTTTTGGATAAACAATTTTAAATTTCTTATTACCCTTAATTGCTGCTGATGCCTGTGATCCCCACATAACCCCAATATTTGTATCTCCATTAATTAAACTAGTCATTGGTGTATCTGCATCAAACACTTTAACATTTGCTCTAAGTTTTGCAAGTTCTGCTTTAGCTTGTGCAAGTTTTGCTGGATCTGTCTCATTAATGTTATAACCAAGTTTTGTTAATGCCATACCTATAACTGATCTTGGGTCTTCAAGTAATACCTGCGAACCTTTTAGTGAAGGATCCCATAAATCACTTATTCCTTTGATATCTTTTTTAATTTTATCTGGATTATAAACTATCATTTCGCTTCCAAGTGAATAAGGCACTGAATACTTATTTGTCTTATCATAATATTGACCTAAATAAGCCTTATCTATATTTTTGTAATTAGGAATAGTAGCTTTATCGATAGGTTGTAATAATACATTTTTCTGTTTAGCCATAATCTGAACCATATAATCTGCACAAATTATAACATCATATGTTCCACCTTTAGATGCCTGTAACTTTGAGAGCATCGCTTCATTTGTAGAAAAGTTACTATAATTCACCTTAATTCCTGTCTTTTTTTCAAAATCTTTTACAACGTTAGCTGGAACATAATTTGCCCATGTATAAATATTAACTACTTTTTCGGTACTCGTTTTAGATGTATTTGATTTTCCGCACCCTACAAACGTTGAGCCTATAACTGAAACTGCGAGTAAAATTATTAAAGCTTTAAATCTTTTTTTTAACATATAAATTCCCCCTAATTTTTCAACAAAATAAAATTTCTTCTAAATATATTCTATTTTTCTTTTTTTAGTTTTATAACTTGTGATAATATTAAAACGACAAAAGTTGTAACTAACATTATTGTACACAATGCATTTATTTCAGGTGAAAGCCCAAATTTTAGCATTGAGAATATTTTGATTGGAAGTGTAGTACTTGCTGGTCCACTCAAAAAAACATTTATAATTATATCATCCAGTGACAATGCAAAAGCTAGCATAGCACCTGAAAGCACTGCCGGAAAAATCATTGGAAATGTAATTGTTCTAAACACCGTGAGTTTTGATGCTCCCAAATCCATAGCCGCTTCTTCGATTGACAAATCAAACCCAGCGAGTCTTGATTTAACATTTATAAGTACAAACGGTATACAAAAGGTTGTATGTGCTAGTACTAATGTAAATATGCCAAAATCAATTTGAAGAGTTGAAAACAAAATTAGAAGTGATACTCCCATAATTATCTCTGGTATTACAATCGGAATATAAACTAATAAACTTATTACTGATTTTCCTTTGAAATTATGCCTTTTTAGTCCAAGTGCCCCAAGTGTTCCAATTACTGCCGAAATTAAAGTACTAAATGTTGCAATAGTTAAACTATTTACAAGTGCATTGATTACGTCATCATCACTAAATAACTTAGTGTACCAATCAAGAGTAAAACCACTAAAAACTACATTTGATTTGGAAACATTAAATGAATACATAATAATTATTGCTATTGGAACATACAAAAATGCAAATATACAAAATATATATGTTCGCTCAAGCCCTTTTGATAATTTTGAATCCATTAGAACACCTCCGTGTCTAACTTTTTACCAACAATTTTCACGTAAACCAAGATCAATATTAATGATATAAAAATCATTACTATTGATAGTGCTGCCCCAAAAGGCCAATTATTTGCTTCCATAAATTGATTTTCAATTAGATTTCCAATAAGCATTACATTACTTCCACCCATTAGATCTGGTATGAAAAAGAGTCCTACTGAAGGTACAAATACTAAAATGCAACCAGCAACTATTCCTGGCATAGTTAGCGGAACCGTAACGGTTCTAAAAGTCTTCCAACTACTTGCCCCAAGATCTTTAGCTGCTTCAATATAGGCTTTATCCATTTTATCTATAGAATTATAAAGTGGAAGTACCATGAATGGAAACATTGTATATATCATTCCAATCATTACCGCTCCATAAGAATACAACATCTTTAGTGGTTCTTTTATGATTCCAGTTATAAGTAGTGTATGATTTAATATCCCATCATTACTTAAAATTACTATCCAACCATAAGTACGTATTAATGAATTAGTTAAAAATGGTGCCATTATTAAAAGCAATATTAAGATTTTATATTTCTTTATTTTAGTAGCAAAGTATGCAAACGGGTATCCAAAACCCAATGTAAATATTGTTGTAGTAAAAGCCACGAGTATAGAGTCCCAAAACACTTTAGCATATAACGGGCTAGCCATTTTTGTATAATTTGAAATTGTTGCCACATAAACTATACTACCGTCATCACCCCTTTGCATAAAACTAATAAATACAATATAAAGCAAAGGAATAGCAACTAAAAACAGCATCCAAAATGATATTGGAACTATTGTAAACACCTTTGACATATTTTCTTTCATGTTTCTCATCTTCTTCACCTAACCTTCTTCAACTATAAATACGTCTTCTGGCTCAAAGTACATCCAAACCTCACTACCTATACCTATTAAGTCTTTTTTCTTATCATAATCACAAACTATAATTTCTTGTCCACTTTCACTTTCCATAGTAGTTTTAACAATAGATCCAATATAACTATGTTCTTTTATTGTTGCTTTAATTCCAAATGGTTGTTTTTCCCTAGTATATTTTATATTTTCTGGTCTGATTAAAATATAGCTTTGTTTATTTTTAGAATTATCATAATTTTTATAATTTAAGTTCATCTCATATCCACCAATTTGGGCTGATATTGTTTCTTCATCAATTTTTTTTATATTAGTTTTAATCAAATTAGACTCTCCAATAAACCCGGCTACAAATTTTGTCTTAGGCCTCTCATATATATCTTCTGGGCTTCCTATCTGTTCTATAATTCCATCATTCATCACTGCTATTCGATCAGACATATTAAGTGCTTCCCCTTGATCATGTGTAACATATACAAAAGTTATTTGTAATTTTTTTTGAAGTTTCTTAAGCTCAACTTGCATTTGCTTTCTAAGTTTTAAATCAAGTGCACCTAGCGGCTCGTCTAAAAGTAATATTCTAGGCTTATTTATTAGTGCCCTACCTATTGCAACTCTTTGCTTTTGCCCACCACTTAATCCGTCTATTTTTCTTTTCTCGTACCCTTCGAGTTGTATTAAACTGAGCATTTCAATAACTCTCTTTTTTATTTCCTTCTTTTTAATCTTTCTAATTTTTAACCCATATGCTATATTGTCAAACACATTCATATGCGGGAACAATGCATAATTTTGAAATACTGTATTTACATTTCTCTCATTGGGCTGCTTGTTTTCAACATGTAAGCCTTCTAGTAGAACGCTCCCACTTGTTGGTTTTTCAAAACCTGCTATTATTCTAAGGGTTGTTGTTTTCCCACAACCACTTGGCCCTAGTAACGTTAAAAACTCGCCTTTATTTACCGT
Source organism: uncultured Clostridium sp. (assembly GCF_937920395.1). Classification (GTDB taxonomy): domain Bacteria; phylum Bacillota; class Clostridia; order Clostridiales; family Clostridiaceae; genus Clostridium_AD. Next base: position 34,291 of record NZ_CALEVF010000223.1, read on the forward strand.
GAGAGAGATATTTTTAATTACTTCCTTATTTCCAAACTTTTTTATTATATTATCTATTTCTAATATGATTTCTGACAATTCAAAAAAACTCCTCCCATATTATCTACTACTAAAAAAATATTTCATTAAAAATTTCTACTCTAATTATACCATAATGTTCATAATTATGATTATATATCCTAATTATACTATGTATATACTTAAAATTATTTACACTTTTTCACTTGTTTAACAATTTGTTTTTCTTTGTTAACCATCCATATACCTATACACACCAATACAAGTGCAACCATATTTTTATATTCAAATATATTTTCATTTAAAAATATTGCTGAGAGTATTGCTCCAAAAATTGGTGTTAAAAAATTAAAAACAGATATTGGGCCTACCTTATTATATTTTAGAAGTAGATTCCATAATGAAAATGCCGCCGATGACAATAAAGCAAGATACATTAATAAAAGTGAAGAATCCATTGTAAAATGATAAACTCTACCACCGAAGATAATTCCAAGTAGCATTAACATTATTCCTCCTATAAAAAGGCTATACCCCGTTACTACCATTACATCCATGCTTTTAGTAAGTTTTTTAGCATATATAGCACCTACTGCAAAAACGAATGCCGCAATCATTAAAAACCCTTCACCGTTAAACTTAAAAGAAAAATTCAATAAATCAGAACTAAAATTCACTATCATAACTCCTATAAATCCTAAAATACACCCCGTTATTTTTCGTAAACTCAATTTATCATTTGCATAAACAAAATGAGCTAAGATGACACTAAAGAATGCAGCTGTGGAAGTCATTATAGAACTTTTAACACCTGTGGTATTAGATACCCCTATATAAAAAAATATGTACTGAATTGTAGTTTGAATTATCCCCAAAAAACATAAATCAAAAGAATTTTTTATAGAAATATCGAATATTTTCTTACCACAACTTTTTGTTATAACAAGTAACACTATCCCGGCTATAACAAATCTATAACCTGCAAATACAAACTTAGACGGAATATCACTTGAAGAAATATTAAACATTATATATCCATTTTTAACTGCTGGGAATGCACTTCCCCATAAAAAGCAACAAAATGTTGCAATAATAGCTACAACTTTTTTATTTGTAAAAATATTTTTGTTTTCCAAAATAATCAAAATCCTCTCCTATCTATTTATTTCACACTAATCATTATACATTTATCTTCTATTCAATACCAATATCAATATAAATTAATTACCATATTTAATAATAACATTAACAAAATGACTCTACTTATAATATTATATAATATGATTCTTTATTTATATTTAAAATGCCAAAAAATAAGGAGGAGATATATGCAAATAAATAACATAAAGAGCCCCTGTATATCTACACTTTCGTATTTACATTCTAATTATATGAAAATAACCTATCCTGATTTAAAAAAGATGTTCGAAATCTCTGTATTAAGCCGTGAATTAGATGATGAAAATGATGAAATTCTGGATGTTACTGCTTCCATTTTAATAAAAACTCACAAAGATAATACAATTTTACCTACCCTAGCAGATGTTATTTTTTCTAGAAACAGAAAAGGTCTCTTTAATCATGATCTGATATGGGCTTTTTTTCAAGCACGAGATCCATACAGTTTAATGCTAATTGCAAATTATTTGAATTCAGATGATATAAATGATGTCAAATTAGCGCAAAAGCTTTTAGGTTTTGATCCTAGCATAGATATGACGCGTGGAATTAATACCCAAAAACAATATTTCTCTTTTTTTTACTATCTTAAGGAAAACTACCCTTTTCTTTATTTTACAGGAGAGAGTTTTCAAAGAGAAAGTAATCCTACTCCTTATAGCATAGCAATGGATTCCAAATATTTATACAAACGAGTATCAGTGGATACTGGTATTTCCTTAATACCTTTAACTCAAAAGGAAAACAGCTTATCTAATTATTTTAATAGATTAGATAATGATACTAAACAGCTACTATCAAACTTCTCACTTAAAACTCAACATGAAAATAAATATTTATGGAGGTCATGGATTAATCAATCTATAATTAAACAAATAAATATGGCAAGGTCAAATTGAGCTTTTTTATAATTTAATTATTAAACCCAATATAAGAATTATAAGGAGGTTAATAGATGATAATAATTTCTGGAAAAGTTGTTAATGTTAATACTTTTATAAATGATTATAATCCAAATGATATTGAAAAAGATATTATAACTAAGATGGATTCAAGTGGATCAAAATATGAATATGATTCATTAACTCAATTTAAATTTGAGTTAGATCTTAGGTATAGTATTGTTATTGCCGCTAAAAATCTAAATAAAGGAGATATGGAATTTAGAACCTTTCGCAAATCAATATGTAACCCTGATTATTGGGATCGTACGAAAGAAGGTGGTTTCATATTAAAAAAAGGAGTAGCTCCTAGCGATGCTATTAAGGATATTTCTATAAACAGTTCTAAATATGGTACTGAATGTGCAACCGCCATGATTATTATTTATTATCAAGCACTACTTAATATATATGACGCAAGTCTTTTCAATAAGTTATTTCCAAGCATTCAATTAATGAATTGGCATTATATAGATGATCTTCTTGAGGATGTTGGTTATATAGAAAAAAGAAGTGATTATTTTCCTGGGGATAGACGATACTTTTATAACCCAGATGTAGATCCAGTAGAACCCGAATGGCAAGGAGAAAATGTTATAGACCTAAGTAATGGTCTTTATTTTGGGCATGGAATCGGAATCGGAAATGCCGATGAAATGATTTATGAATTAAATAAATTTAGAATAAAAGATGCAACTACCTCAGCCTACTTACTAGATTCAGCAGCGCGCCCAGATTTCAAAGCACTAGCTGACATAAAATAAACCGCTTCAAAAGGTAAATATATCCTTTTAGAAACAGTTATTTCTTTAAATTATTATTATTTTAATGCGTCCAAGTATTTGCTTTAAATTATCTTATAAAATTTGATCTCAACTCTTAATGAATTCTAAAAGATCATCGTTAACACGGTCTGAATGTGTATACGTTAAACCATGAGGTGCACCCTTATAAATTTTTAGAATAGAGTTCTTTATTATTTTCGATGAGCGAAGGCCAGCAGTACCAATGGGCACAACCTGATCATCATCACCGTGAATAATCAAAGTTGGAATATCAATTCTTTTGAGATCTTCGTTAAAATCCGTCTCAGAAAATGCTTTGATGCAATCATATGTGTTCTTGCTACCTGCCTGCATCCCATAAAGCCAGAATGAATCCATCATTCCCTGTGATACTTTAGACCCTGGCCTGTTTGCACCGAAGAACGGGCCACTAGCAAGGTCCTTGTAGAACTGAGAACGGTCGTTTAAGGATCCGAGACGTATTCCATCAAAAACGTCCATAGGTACTCCGTCAGGATTTGATGTTGTTTTTAGCATAAGTGGTGGAACAGCAGATATAAGAGCAGCTTTTGCTACCCGTTTCGTTCCATGACGTCCTATGTAACGAGCAATTTCACCGCCACCCGCAGAAAATCCAATTAGTATAGCATTTTTCAGATCTAGCATCTCAATTAGTTCCGATAGATCATCCGCATAAGTGTCCATATTATTGCCTTCCCATGGTTGACTCGACCGTCCATGTCCACGACGGTCATGTGCAATACACCTATAACCTTTTGATGCTAAAAACATCATCTGAGACTCCCAACTATCTGAATTTAGTGGCCACCCATGACTGAATACCACAGGTTGTCCTGTTCCCCAATCTTTGTAATAAATCTGCGTTCCATCTTTCAAAATCATCATACTCATTGTTTTTTCCTCCTTTTTTTATTCTTTTTTATATTTTTCTTTCTTTTATATATTAGTATCTTTGATAAATAATAATATTTAAAAGAAAGGAATTTTAAATTTAAATCTATCATATTTTCCAAAAATTTAGAATGTTCTATATATACTATAACATTTATTTAATTAAATTTCATTATTATTTGACAAATAATGCATTTGTAATATTGTTTTATGTACTGTTTTTATTATATTTTTTCAGAAAAGGCATAACAAGACATGCTATACCTTCTTTGTAAACAATATTTAATCTTAATTATCTAACGCTTCCAAGCAGTCACATATTCCTCAAGTATCTTATGGAGTACTTTTCCTATTTCACTATAATGCTCATCGTCAAGATTTGCGAGTGATATTCTAATTGACCATTCAGGGCCATGAAATCCACCACCACTAAGTAACACTATAGAAGATTCTTGTGCTAACCGAAAAAGGATATCCACAGGTTTATATTCTCTTTGTAAATACTTTGCAAATTCAGTACCATAATAGTGACATGCCCACTCTAACAAATCAAATTCTGTATAATATGCTGCATCTAGCGGATCACGCCTAAGCTCTAAACCCAAACCTTTAAATAATAGCCCTTGCCTACGGTGGCAAATATCTTTAGTAAGCTGTTTATATCTATTCTCTTTATCAAGTAGTGAAAATACAGAGAAAAATGCCATTTGTATTTGTTGAGGTGTTGATAAACCAGCCGTATGATTTAGTGCTACTTGCCTACTATCTGCAACTATTCTATCAATAAATGGAATTTGCTCAGGCTTAGTTGATAATGTAGAATAACGTATCCTTGCCCTTTCTTTTTTGTCTTCAGGTAATTCTCTTAATAATTTATCAAATACATTGTCTTCATAAAGAGCAATAGTACCAAGGCGCCATCCCGTTACCCCAAAATATTTAGAAAAAGAATATACCCCTATTGAGTTATATGGCATATCAGCTACTAATGATCGAAAATTATCAACAAAAGTACCGTAAACATCATCTGAAATAATCATCAAATTAGGATTATCTTTTTTAACTATACTTTTTATAAGATTTATTGTTTCAGGCTTCATTGCTACAGATGGTGGATTGCTTGGATTTACTATAAACAAAGCTTTTATAGATGGATCCCTAAGTTTTTCAATTTGATCATTAGGGTATTGCCACGTATGCGCTCCATTTGATGTCATCTCGGAAGCTAAAAGTTCCACAACATCAAAATTATAACGTGGTAAGTGTGGAATTTCAAGATAAGGAGTAAATATAGGTGCCATTAGTGCAACTTTATCACCAATAGATAGTATATTATTAGCTATTAAGCTATCAAATATATAACACATTCCTGCCGTTGCACCTTCTACAGCAAATAGCTTGAATTTTCCAGCTGGTGGCGCCTTATAACACAACTCTTGAACTAGGTAATCGTGAACAACTTTTTCAACATGTACAAGCATTCTATCAGGTTCTGGGTAGTTATCTCCAATAATCCCATCTGCGAGTTCATGTACCCAATCATCTGGATTAAACCCTTTAGATATTATTCCATAATTTATAATATTTTCAAGAAGCTCACTTCCTGGATAAGTAGAATTCTCCTTAATAAAATATCGAAATCTATTTGCAATTCCTTTTTTTTCTGGCATCCCAGCAAGATCGTTGTTATTCCATACTCTTCGTGTTTCTGAAACTGAAAAAAGACCAAATGTAAAAAAAGCTTCCCTAGGAGTTGCTGCTGTCCAATTAGGATTACCTCTACCTGCATCTAGTAATGCATGAGCACCCTTTTCTTTTGATTCTTCTGCAAGGTTAATCAATTTATTTTTAAGTTCAAACGGACTTACCTTACCATAAATATGTTCTATTTCTTTGCGTTTGATATCAAGTGTATCCATATTTATCCTCCTATTATAGCAACAAAATAATATTTCAAATAATATTATTTTATTCTAATATTTGTTGTACTATTTTTTCCTTTGCTTCTTTTTAGTATCCTTTACCTTCTTTTTTTTATTTTTACTTTTGCCTTTATTTAACTTACTAACGCCTAACATAAATTGAGATTTAGGACTATTATCTTTCTTAGCAAAACAATCCCAGCATCCTAGTTCTGCTACAGTATCATTAAAAAACGAATAACCTTCAGCCTTTAAATTTGGAAATTTCGCTATATCATGGATTTTAATAGCTCCATCTACTTCCTCAAGTGATATGCAATCCTCATCAACTAATTCATCTGCGTAAGCTTTTTTTATTTGTTCATATAATTCACTAGGACCAGCATCACAAGAATCGTATATAAGTTCATTCCACACTTGTGAAAATTCACGTTCAAGTTTTCCTTCAAATAAACTCTTATAGTATTCAATAACCTCCTTTTGAGATATAACACCTTCACCAAGCAGTGCAATAAAAGATTTAATAGCAGCGCTTCTAACGTATTCGTTAATACTACTATCTTCCACGAGTCTTTTTAGTGGCTCAGTATCACTGCCACAAACTGATGCTAAAATTCTATGTAAATCCTCAGTAAGGTACTCACGATAAATATCACTTGATATTTCATTTGGTATACTAATCAAATCTATAATCGGATTAAGGCTTTTCTTTTCTTTAAACTGTGCTAACAAAAATATTGCATATATGTGTGCAAAATAATCAGGTTTTTCCAGTATCTCTTCATAATTATCTTTAGCATTTTTTAATATTTCGATTAAGTCAGGTATAAACTCATCCCTACGATTTATTATCTCTTTTAATTGTGCCTCTGGAAACTCACCATTATTATATTCAATTTCTTTAAGTAATTCTTTCATAAAATAAAACTCCCTCTTCATTTGATTTGTCACTATATTATATCTCATTTTTCCCAAAAAAATTAAAAAATATAATTTATTACACTATTCAATATTTAATGGCTATAGTTAGATATAAATAATCTTAACAATTAAAATATATACCCAAACATCCCCTTGTATACACCTTCAAAAAATTGTAGTATATTATATACTAGTTAAAAGAAATTTTAGTTGTTTAAAATTTATATGAAGGGGTGATAACCATGGAAAATTTTACAACACCAACTTATACTCACCTTGAGGATATTAAATTTAATATATCCGATTTAGAAGGATCATATTACGGTGGCAGTCAATATTGGTTCCCCAAAAAACTTAATAAGCTTAGTGGTTGTGGCCCAGTTGCTGCTGCTAATATAACTGCATATCTAGCCCAACTATTCCCAAATAAATATAGCAATTTATACCATTATAAGGGCATTATAAATAAAGATGATTTTACGAAGCATATGATTGAAATCAGAAAATACGTAAAGCCAGGAATCTTTGGACTTACTTCTGTTCAGCAATTTTCAGATAATGTTTTAGCTTTTGCAAAACAAAGAGATATATCTTTAACCCCTCACATTTTAGATTATAGTGCAAGTAGTATTGATGAAGCTGTTAATTTTATTTTAGAAGCATTATCTCAAAGACTTCCATTAGCCCTCTTAGTTCTTAAACACCCAATAAAAGAATTTAAGGAATATACTTGGCATTGGATGACTATAACTGGCCTTGAGCTAAATTTAAAAGACAATATATATTATATCTCTGTATCCACCTATGGTGAACATCGAAAGATAAACTTAGATCTGCTTTGGAATCAAAGACGTGCAAAAGATATAATTAGGCTTGAATATTTCACCTAATATGTAGCTCCCTTGAAAACGTAAATACTAAAATGGACTTAGGTTTTAGTAAAGCAATAGCTTTTTTCTTAAAAGCTATTGAAATAGCTGTTTTACTTCTTGAACTTATGACATTAACCCCAATACTCATGAGAATACTAGCTGGGCATCTATTTTGGCCATCACATAATGTTGCAGGGCTTATCTTACTAAGTACAATTCTACTTCCTATAGTAATACCAGCATTAATTTCTGTGCAAGAGAAATTATCCGAAAGATTGCAGAAAAGATATGCTAAATCAACATCAAATGAAGAAGTATCTAATTAATAAATATTTACAATAAAAAGAAAGGCAAATCCTTAGGATTTGCCTTTCTTTTTATTGTAACTTTTACTTGACTAATTTTCTTTAATCTTACTCCTAGTAAATGTTCTTGTTAAATATGATATAAAGAACCCGAAAATTATAAATCCTACTGGTCCACCATAATTCTTGAGTATTGGGATTATCGCTTCTGAGAAATTCTTAGCTCCTGCAATTTCTCCCCATCCTGCTCCAAAGAATGCGAGTATACCCAATACAAAAACCACAACTGAAGCTATTATTACAGCAGCTTTTGATTTTAACATTACAAATGGAGGTACATTTCCTTTAAGTCTAAATACTAAATATGCAGCCGCAAGTACAATATATGGTATTGCAAGTGATAAAGCTGACAATGTAGTTAATAGGTTAAAGAATTTATCTATGTTATTTAATCCTGCAAGTGGTACTATTATCAATACTAATAATATAACGCATTGAACCCAAAGTGCATTAACTAATGTTCCGTCCTCACGTTTTTTTGTTAAAAATTTAGGAAATGTTCCACTAGGAACTTCTGAGAACATAGCTCTAATTGGAGATTCAAGCCATACTACAAATGCTGCTATAGATGATATAGTTAAAATAAGTGCATATAATTGAACAAATATTTTACCATTTAATCCCCAGTTTTCTGCTAATATTTTATAAACCACATAACCTGCATCCTTAACTCCAGCTTTAGTTATTAATTCAGGTGATGCAACTAAACATATTGCAAGTGATCCAAGTATATATGCTCCTGCTACAAATGTTGTTGCAATAATAACGGCTTTTGGGAAAACTTTTTTAGGATTTTCCACATCCTTAATATATGTTCCTGCCACTTCAGCTCCAGCAACAGCAAGAATTAGCCATGAAAATGTTGAGAAATAACTTGCATCAAATTTAGGAATTACCGTTCCTGCGCTAAAAGTCGTAGCTGATGGTTGTTTTCCAACTAATACTCCAACAACTGCAAATAATATAAATATAACTGTCACACCTAAAGTTAGTTTTCCACCTAAATCACTTATTTTAGAGAATCTTTTAACTCCAGTTGTAGCAATATATGTTAATGCTATTGCTAGTCCAATACCAATATACGGCAATAAATACGCATTGGCATCATTAAATCTATTTTCTCCAAAAAGAGTCCAAGATATCATTACTGGTATTCTTGCAAAAACCATTTGCAAGTAAAATAAATTAGCAACAAAATAAGACCAAGTGCCAATAAATGCCCATTTTGGTCCAATTGAGCATTCTATCCAAGTGTATAAACCTCCCTCTTTATCTTTATTAGCAGAAGCAAGTTCTGCTATCATTATCGATAAAGGTAAAAAGAATAATAATGCAACTATAAGCCATGATGGAATAGCAGCAGGTCCAAGTGTCACTGCATTTGAAGCAATATTTCCAAATCCGAATGTTGGAACAAAAATCAACATTACCAACGTCCATAAACCTAGTTTTTTTGTATCTTTCATAATTTCACTCCTTAATTTTAGAATCACCCTATAATATTCTGCAAAATAAGCTAAATCCCTCTAAATAAATACGATTTAATTCTTTTTTTAATATATGCACAAAGTAAAGCAGACAAATTCTAAGAATTCACCTGTTTTCGTTATAATTTATCGCCATTTATGTTAATTATTCGATTTTTCCACAAGTGAGATTAATTTTTCCATGCTGGGTATAATATAATCAGGATCATACTTACGTATGACATCTATTGGTAATGCACTCCACCCAACAATTGCCGAAGTAATTCCTGCATTCTTTGCACATAAAATATCAAACTGAGTATCTCCCACAAGCATGGTATCATTAGGTTTAGCATCCAATGTTTTAAGTGCCATGAATGCTGGAGTAGGGTCTGGCTTATGAAGCTTGGTATCATCAGCAGATATAATCACATCAAAATAATCTACAAGTCCAAAAATTTTTAAACCCCTAATTGTTGATTTTTTTAACCTTGAAGTTACAATTCCAAGCTTATAGCCTAATCTATGAAGCTCTTTTACACCTTCTTTAATTCCATCATTAATAGTAATTAACTTATCAAAGTTTTTAGTTTGAAAATCTCGATAGGTTTTAATTGCCTCCTGACTTTTATCACCAAATTCTTTATTCATTGTATCATCTAAAATTTCTCCAAAATGCTTAATAATATCCTCATTATCCACCTGTCTATTTAAGTGTTTTTTATAAGTGTATTTAAAAGATTGTATAATCAATTCATTTGTATCAAGTAATGTTCCATCCACATCAAACAAAATATTTCTAATTGCCATATGATGTCCCCCCTCGTATAATGTAGTTGTAAGCATTGATAATAATTCAGTCATACTAACC
>NZ_CALEVF010000224.1 GCF_937920395.1 uncultured Clostridium sp.
TTTTAACCCAGGTTTTGCTTGAGGACAAATGCCAATTAGTTGTTAACCGTCCCCCCGGTTTTGACCGGGGGTTTGATTGAAGCTAAAGGTCAATTAGTTGCTAACTGTCCCCCAGGTTTCCCTGGGGTTCCTCGGGTTTCAATTGAAGCTAAAGGTTAATTAATTGCTAACCGTCCCCGGTTTTAACCCAGGTTTTGCTTGAGGACAAATGCCAATTAGTTGTTAACCGTCCCCCAGGTTTGCCCAGGTTTTGCTTGAGGCTAAAGGTGAATTAGTTGTTAACCGTCCCCAAGGGTTCCTTGGGGTTCCTCGGGTTTTGATTACTAAAGAGAAGGAGATGATTTTATGAACAACCCCTTGATTTCAATTATAGTACCAATTTATAATGTCGAGGTTTATATAAGAAACTGTGTTGATAGTATACTAGGCCAAACATATGAAAATCTTGAGATTATACTTGTTGATGATGGGTCCCCAGATAATTGTGGAGCCATTTGTGACGAGTATAGATCAAAGGATAAGAGGATAAAGGTAATACATAAAAAAAATGGTGGATTAAGTTCTGCTAGAAATGCCGGGATAGATGTTGCAAGTGGAGAGTATCTAGGATTTATTGATAGTGATGATTGGATAGAAAGCGATATGTATGAAGCATTATATAATGCTTTGACTTATTATAAGGCTGATATTTCAGTTTGCGGTAGATATATTGTAGAGGGCGATAGAATAACAACAATATCAGATAGTGAAAAGGCACAGGTGTTTACAAGAAGCGAAGCATTATCTGAATTAGTTCTTGATGAGTATAGCGGGATGAAAAACTTTGCATGGGACAAGCTTTATAAGAAAGAACTGTTTGATGATGTTAGATATCCAGAAGGCAAGTATTATGAGGATATATTTACTACTTATAAATTGTTTGCTAAATCAAATAAAATTGTGGATATAAAAAGTCCAAAATATTATTATTTGTTAAGGGAAGATAGTATTTGTGGTAGCAACACTACTAGTAAAAGGTATGATTATTGCCTGGCTAATATAAAGTGTTTAGAATATATAAAAAGCCTAGAACCACTACTTGGGGATATGTGTGACAAGCAGTTATTTAATAGATTACAGTTTTGTATAAATGATATGTTGTTACTTGATTATGGCAAGAACGATTATGCTATTCAAATAAATGAAATTATAAGTAAATTAAAACAAAACTATTCGATCCTAAGAAATAGTGATCAAATGGGATTAACACAGAAACTGTCTTTAATGTTTATAGCGAGTTACCCTAATGTCTATACTACTATTTACCCAAGGCATAAGATAAATAAGACAAAAGTTTTGAAGGTGCTAAATAAAATTGTATCGCCAAGAGTTTCAAATAAATTAAAGTATATTAAATTATGCGAAAAAGGATCTAAGGAAACAAAGTATTTATATGAAGCAAACCCTGGGCAAAATAATATTTTCCTTATAGGAACACCAAATCATGGTAACTTGGGAGATCAAGCTATAGTATATGCGGAAAATAAGATGTTAGAGGATAATTTTAAGGATTTTACTATTATAGAGATTACTACTGTGGATCTGATTAAACATATAAAAAATTTAAAAAAGTATGTTAAAAAAGATGATATTTTTATGTTACATGGTGGTGGAAATTTAGGTAATGAGTATTTCTGGGAAGAAGAAGGCAGACGAAAAATCATTTCTGAATTTAAAGATAATAAGATCATTTTATTCCCACAATCAATATATTTCAAAGACACTGAGAATGGGAAATTAGAGTTTGATAAAACAAAATTGATTTATAATGCACACAAAAATTTAACTTTAATTGCAAGGGAAGACACCTCGTATAATGTTATGAAAGAAGCGTTTCCTAGTAATAATGTGATTTTAACACCAGATATTGTTATGTATTTAAATAAAACAAATCCAAAACAGGAGCGAAATGGTGCACTACTAAGCCTTAGAAAAGATAGAGAAGGCGTTTTAACTGAAATACAAAAGGATGAAATTAAAAATGAGGCCCAGAAAAACTTCGACAATATAATTATCACGGACACTGTGGCGGAGTATATTACAAATGAAGATAAAGTCTTAGAATATATGATCAATGTTAATCGAAGAGAAAAAGAATTAAATAAAAAATGGGATCAATTTAAAAAAGTTGAGGTCGTTATTACTGATAGATTACATGGAATGGTGTTTTGTGCAATTACATCAACCCCCTGTATTGTTATTTCTAATTACAATCACAAAGTTAAAGATACATACGAGTGGCTTAAAGATTTGAATTATATCAAGTTTGTGAATGATATAGAGGAGATTCCTGGTTTAATAAAGCAGCTTAAAGGAATCGAAATTAAAGAGTATAACAATTCATTTGCTATGAAGAATTATGAGAAAATATTAGAAGTAATGAAACAGAAGTAATGAAACAGAGGTGAAGGTAAGATTTGAAAAACGGTATGAAAAAAGCTGTAATTATAACATACATAACTATAATACTAGGAAATGTAATTTCATTGGTGTATACACCATTTATGTTAAGCAAACTTGGGAAATCTGAATATGGATTATTTTCTTTAGTAAATTCAATAGTAGCGTATATTTATCTACTAGATTTGGGATTTGGTAATGCGGTTATTAGATATAATTCTAAATATATGATAGAGAAAAATGAGGATGGTCGAAAAAAAGTAAACGGAATGTTTTTATCATTGTATTTGGTTTTAGGACTTATATCCATGATCGTCGGAGTAATAATTTATTTCAACTTAGGTAAAATCATGAGTAAAAGTTTAAGTCTTGATGAGATCAATAGAACGAAGCAAATGTTTATGGTTGCTATAGTTAACATATCATTATCGTTTCCACTAAGTATATTTAATTCAATAATAACAGCACATGAAAAATTTGTGTATATAAAGTTAATTAATCTAATAAGAACAATACTTAATCCAGCGATTATGATAACTGTATTGTTATTTGGATCTAAAGCGTTTGGAATGGTTATAGGATCAACAGTTTTTAATATCTTGCTTGGTCTAACTAATGTTTTTTATTGCTTTAAGATACTAGATTTAAAAATAAAATTTGCAGGATTTGATAAAGCACTATTTGCGGAAATATTTAATTACTCGTTTTTCGTATTTTTAGGTGCCATAGCATATCAAATATATTGGAATTCTGATCAATTTATAATAGCAATGTTTGTTGGTGCAGCGCCTATTGCTATTTATGCAGTTTCATCACAATTTAATACATACTTTTTATCATTATCCAATGTTTTATCAAGTATGTTCTTGCCGAAATTAACAAAGATGGTGGCTGGCGAGGAAAATAAAAATGACCTAATGAAATTATTAACCAAAATAGGTAGAATTCAATATTACATATGTAGTTATATTTTTTTAGGTTTTGTTCTAGTAGGTAAACAATTTATTATAGCGTGGGTTGGCGATGGATATTCATATTGTTACCTCATTGCAATAGTACTTATGTTTCCACAAATATTTTCAATTATTCAATCGCTTTTTGCTACAATGCTAGAAGCAATGAATAAACATAGAGTGAAAGCGTACATATACCTTACCATTGCAATCTTAAACATACTTATATCAATAGTACTTGTGAAAAAGTATCAAGGTATGGGATGTGCAATTGGTACAGCGATAGGCATGATCATAAACGCCATAGCAAACAATGTATATTATAAATTTATTATAAAGCTAGATATAAAATATTTTTGGATGAACATATTAAAATTAGTAATTCCAACTAGCATAACATTTGGTTTAGGATTTTTAGCTTTATCCCTGTTTAGCTTGACATCGTATATTTCAATCTTGATGTTTGGTGTTTTATTCACAATAATATATTTCATAGTTTTTTGGATTATGGGATTTAATAAATATGAGAAGAAGATTTTTATATCAGTCTTGAACAAAGGTCGGATTAAACAATAAATATTACAGCGACCCAGGAGGTGTTCTAATGGAATTTAAAAAACAACAATTAGTGTCTGTAATTATGAGTGTTTATAACGAAGAAGAAAAATGGTTAATGCAGTCAATAGAATCAATCTTAAATCAAAGTTATAGAAGTTTAGAATTTATTATTATTTTAGACAATCCGGGTAACGAGAAGTTGGAGAAGATAATTAAGTTTTATGAGAAGAAAGATGGTAGAGTACGATTCTTTAAAAATGAAAAAAACATTGGATTAGTTAGAAGCTTAAATAAAGCTTTAACTTACGTTAAAGGTGATTTTATAGCAAGAATGGATGCAGACGATATTTCAATAAAAAGTAGAATTAATAAACAAATGGAGTATATGGGAAGTCATCCAGATGTAGATTTTATGGGTGCTAGATGTATTAATATAGATGAAGAGGGTACTGAATTATATAGAGATGAAATAATACCAGAGGATATGAAATTAATTAAAAGTTGTTTATTGAATTTGGACTTTTTTAATCATCCAACCTGGTTGTTCAGAAAAAAATGTACCGATAAGATTAAAGGGTATAGAGAAATTACTTGTGCAGAGGATTATGATTTTTTACTAAGACTTATAACTAATGGATTTAAACTTGGGAACACTAATGAGTTTTTAGTTAGATATAGGATTAGGAAGAGTGGAATATCCCAAAGTAATTCACTTCAGCAATTTTTATACTCAAAACACATTGTTAAGATGTATAAAGATAGGGTTAAATACGGGCATGAAAAAGAAACAGTAGAAGAGTTAACGAATATGAAAATCAATGTAAATCAACAAAAGAGATTTAGTTTAGCCTTAGAAGGACTTAATAAATCAAGACTATATAAGAAGAAAAATAAGATTTATAGAATTTATTTAATTTTAAAAAGCTGTATAAGTTCAAAATATTTACGAATTTTACTTAAGGATATCACTTTTCACAAAGTTAAAAAACTAATGTATATAAAGAAGGTCAATTAGGGGGAATGTTTTTTTGAATAGAGTTGATGTCAGTATTATAATACCTGTTTACAATGTAGCGGAATTTTTGCCAAAATGTTTAGATAGTGTTATTAATCAAACTATTGATAATAAAGAGATTATTGTAGTAAATGATGGCTCTACAGATAATTGTTATGAAATACTCAAAGAATATAAAAACAAATACCCTGAATTAGTTATTATAAATCGAAAGAATAGTGGTATTAGTGAAACGCGAAATGTGGGAATCAAAGAAGCAAGTGGTGAATACATAGCATTTGTTGATAGTGATGACTTCATTGAGCTTGATATGTTTGAGAAAATGTATAAAGCAGCTACTCGTGCAAATGCCGACATAGTTATTTGTAATTACATATTGTATAAAGATGAGAAAGAAACAATTGATAACGAAGTAGAGGGAATTGATAAAGAAGGATACATTGATAAAGCTGATGCTCTTAAGATGTTTTTATTAAATGATATCAAGGGTTATGTTTGGAATAAGCTACATAAAAGAAAACTTTTTATTGATAACAAAATTACTTTTCCGGATTTTGTAGTATGCGAGGATACTCCGGTTGGATTCCTATTACTTGCAAACGCAAATAAGATTTATTCTATGATAGAACCACTTTATTATTATAGGCAAAGAGAGTCATCACTTACAAGAACATTTTCAATTAAATCAATGAAGGATATGATAGACGGATGTTATATAATGAGAGATTTTATAACAAAGAATCCGCTTATTTATGTTGAGTTAATCGACTATTATAGAGTTTATTTGATAAAAACCTTATGGGCAATACATAATAAATACTATATACAAAGCTGTGAGACTGGAGAGAAGAAATATTATCTGGAATTTAAAGCTGTAGTGTCAAAAGAGGTAGTTAATTTAAAGATTTCAGAAATAATAAAGAATAATAAGTTAACCCTTAAAGATAAAGTTAACATATTACTTATAAAAACAAAAACTTATGGTCTTATTTTTCCCATATTGTACAAACTTAAAAAATTAAAAAGGGAGTGTTAGTATAGTAGAAATAAGCGTTATAGTTCCAATTTATAATGGAGAAAAATATATCGAAGAGTGTTTAGAGATGATAATGAATCAAACATTTAAAGACTTTGAATTAATCATAATAGATGATGGATCTACCGATGACAGCAGGGAAATATGCAAGAAGCATGCGAAGAATGATTCGAGAATCAAATTAATTACGAAAAAAAATGGAGGCACCTGGGCCGCTAGAAATAGAGGAATAGATGAATCTATAGGTAAATATATTATATTTTTAGATTGTGATGATTGGTATGAACCTAATTTATTTGAAAAAATGTATGAGAGTATAAAAGAAAATGATGTTGATCTTGTTATATCAGGTCAAACTAATGTTTTTGTAGATGAAAACGGAGAAGTTATTAGAAGAACTACGGTATTACCAAAGGAGCAAAACTTTAAGTCAAAAGGTGAGATCTTAGGAAATTATATATTACTTAGAAAAGAAGAAATTGGAGATACTCTGTGGAATAAGATTTACAAATCAGAGATTATAAAAAAATATAATTTGAAATTTGAGAATTATAAACGTGGAGAAGACACAATATTTAATGCTAATTATTATCAAAAGATAGACACATGTAACGTTATTTCGCAGGCTTTGTATAATTACAGAATTGAAAATGTTAATCCAGTATGGCTTAAATACTCAGAGAATTATTTGGATATAGTAAAGAGCGAAAATGATACTATAGTAGCTAAACTTAAAGATTGGGGCAAATATAGCGAGGATGCTAGGGAGTATCAAGCAACTCATTTTACATATCGTATAATTGAGTATTTTTATAAGATAACATATTCTAAGAGCTTTTTAAATTTAGGAAATAAAATAGAGCAGAAATCAACCCTAAAAAGTAAATGCCAAGCAATAATAAACTTATTAGATAATGAAGAAGTTATAAAAAATTTGGAGGATGCAAAGGTCATTGGAAAATTCCATAAAGTACTTATTAAAGCTATGAAATCAAGAAATGTTGAATTTATATTGTTTTTAGTAAAGTTCAAATTGGTATATAACAATATAAAAGGTATATAGATTTATAACAATATAAAATGAATATAGATTTAAAATCAATAAATGATATTAGAAAAAGAGCGATCATCATGGAGGTATTAAAATGAATAATGAATCTACAAAAGGATATAAAGAATTTATAGATGTTTTAAAAAGAGGAAAATCTACTATTTTGCTTATAACTATACTTGCAACATTGGCAGCTGTTTTATTTAGCTATCATTCAATGAAAAGTACTAAGCCAATGTATCAAACGGAAACAAGTGTAGTAATAGGAAGTAAAGCAGATATAGTTAATGCTGTAACATCAAATCCTACATTTGAGCAAATTGCAAACTCTAGTACTATAGCAAAGAATGTCAGCTTAGCTTTAAAAGGGTCTATACCAGTTTCAGAAATACAAAAAAGTTATGAAATTAAAGTATCAGCTGATGCTCCAATCTTAACAATTACAGCTAGTGGAGAATCACAAAAGCAGTCCAAAGATATAGCAAAAGTAGTTATAACTTCCTTAACAAAAGAGGTACAAAGAATATATCCAAAGCAGAGCATGAAAATAATGGAAAATTCGGTCCAGAGTGATCTAACACAAAATAAATTCAAATCCATGAATGTAATACTTACATTTTTACTTGGACTTTTCCTTTCAATATTTATAGTAACCTTTAGAGGTTTCTTTGATGAAAAGATTTGGACAAAAGAGGATGCAGAAAAGTACACAGGAATATCAGTAATCGGGAACAACCCTAAGAGAAAGCAAAAGAAATATCCAACGCTGGATTCAATGGGCTTAAAAACTTTCAATCAATTAAAATCAAATATTCAGCTGTTAAACGCAGATAGTGAGAAAAAAGTTATCATGATAGCAAGTGGAGAAAACAATGAAGGTAGGTCAACTACAGCAACATACCTTTCTTTATCGCTCGCAAAAGGTGGCAAAAAAACTTTAATTGTTGATTGTGATTTGAAAAATCCCAATATACATACTATGTTTGATTTGATAAATGGAAAAGGGCTTCTGGATTGTTTAGCAGGAGATGTAGCAGCAGGGAAAGCTATTAAAGCTACAAAACAAGAGAATTTATCTGTACTGACTTCAGGAACGCTTACATTAGATTATGCAGAACTTTTTGTATCCAGATTTAGTGAATTTATAACGACTTTAAAGAAAGATTATGATTATATCATTTTAGATACATCTCCAATAACAACAGGCGTCGATGTTGAAGTTTTATCAAAATACGTGGATTCATGTGTTCTTGTTGTTAAAGCTGGTGGAACAGAAAGAAAAGATGTTATCAAAGCCAAAGAGATTCTTCAAAAGGTGGATGGTAATATTATAGGCGTATTTTTAAATGAAATGGACTAAAGATTAAATTAAAAGAGGTGTGTACAAATGAAAGATGTATTTATTATAGGATCAAAAGGAATACCTGCAAAGTATGGTGGATTTGAAACTTTTGTAGATAAGTTAACACTTTATAAAAAGAGTAAGGATATTATGTATCATGTAGCTTGCCTCGCAAAAGATGAAAAAGAGTTTTATCATAACGAGGCAAGATGTTTTAATGTAAATGTAAAAGAAATAGGTAGTGCAAAAGCTGTGATATATGATCTGCAAGCTTTATCTAAGTCTATAAAATATATAGAAGATAATAAATTATCAAATAGTATTATTTTAATTCTTGCTTGTCGTATTGGACCGTTTTTACAATTTTATATGAAGAAACTAAAAAAACTAGGAATATCTCTTTATGTAAATCCTGATGGTCATGAATGGAAGCGAAGCAAATGGATTATGCCGATAAGAGCTTATTGGAAATTCTCTGAGAAACTTATGGTTAAACATGCCGATCTCCAAATATGTGACTCTAAAGGTATAGAGGAGTATATAAATACAGAGTATTCAAATTATAGTCCTAAAACTACCTTTGTGGCTTATGGAGCGGAAACTTCAAGGTCTAAGTTAAATATAGAAGATGGATTAATAAAGGACTGGCTTAATAAGTTTTCGATTAAAAGAAAAAACTATTACTTAATAGTGGGAAGGTTTGTACCTGAGAATAGTTATGAGACTATGATAAGAGAATTTATGAAGACTGATATTGATAAAGACCTTGTTATAATTACTAATGTCGAGAAGAACAAATTTTATGATGATTTACTTAAAACCACTAATTTTACTAGTGACAAAAGAATAAAATTTGTAGGAACTGTATATGATAATGAACTTCTAAAAAAGATAAGAGAAGAATCATCTGCATATATTCATGGACATTCAGTAGGGGGAACAAATCCTTCACTTCTTGAAGCACTTTCAAGTACAGATGTTAATTTGTTATTAGGTGTTAATTTTAATAAAGAAGTTGGACAAACCGGTGCATTGTATTTTAATAATGAAGATGGGAATTTAGCTTCATTAATAAAGAAAGCCGAAAAGTTAGATGAAAATGAAATAAAAACATTAGCGGAAAAATCCACAAACAGAATAAAAGAATTTTATTCTTGGGATAAAATTGTTAATGATTATGAAGCAATTTTCTTATAGATGAAGGAGGTCCTACCTTATTAAAATATTACATTATTCTCTAGGGTTACCCCCATTTCGAACAGGAGGATTGACTAAATACTCTGTAGATCTTATGGTAAATCAAATTAAAAATGGTGATGAAGTTTCATTATTATATCCTGGAAGTTTTTCACTTAATAAAAACTTACGCCTTATTAACAACAAACCATATAAGAATATTTCTGTGTATGAGATATTAAATCCGATATCAATTCCACTATTAAGCGGAATACCAAATCCAGAGGACTATTTAAAAAGTGTAGATGTTAATATTTATATAGAATTTTTAACTAAATTAAATGTAGAAGTTATACACATCCACACATTAATGGGACTTAATAAAGAGTTTATAACAGCGGCGCAGAAGTTAAATATAAAAACCATATTTACGTCTCATGATTATTTTGGAATATGCCCTAAAGTTAATCTTATAGATTTAAAAGGGTCAATATGTAAGGATTATGATGAGGGAAAAAACTGTATTGAATGTAACGCAAATGGCTACAGTAAATCTTTAGTATTTTTAATGCAATCAAAAACTTATCGTTATTTAAAAGGTAGTTCTATTGTAAAAAAATTAAGAGCTTATAAACAGAGAATAATTATAAAAAGAAATCATGATCTAAGTGATGTACAAGAGGTACAAGAAGTAAAAAAGATACAAGAAGTACAAGAAAAAAACGATAAAATTAATGTTAACCCTCTTGCAGGTGGATACACTAACTTAAGGAAGTATTACATAGATATATTAAATAACATAGATTTCATTCATTATAATAGTACAGTTTCCAAAAGAATATATGAGAAATACATAGATAATACAAAGGGTAAAGTGTTAAATATTACTCATTCAGATATAAAAGATAATAGGATACAAAAACATAGTAATAATAACGAACCATTAAAAATAACTTATATTGGTTCTATAGAAAAATATAAAGGTTTGTATTTTTTGCTAAATGTACTTGAAGAACTAGTTAAAAATAATATTAATAGATGGAAATTAAACGTTTATGGTAAGAACGTAAATATAAATACGGATAAATTCAAGGGTAAAGTTAAGACTAATGGTACTTATGATTATGGAGAGTTAGAGGAGATATTTAAGAATACAGATGTACTCATAGTACCAAGTATTTGGTATGAGACATTTGGATATATTGCTCTTGAGGCATTCTCTTATGGAGTTCCTGTAATCCTAACAGATCTTGTAGGGTTTAAAGACATGATGGATCCTGGAGTTACAGGCATTATTATAAAAGCCGAGGAGAATGAATTATATAAAAATTTAGAAACTATAATAAAGAGCCGAGAAAAGCTAAATAACATTAATCAAAACATAATGAATTTGCAAGGTATCTATACAATGGAAAATCATACTAAAGATATAATGGGATTGTATTCTAGTTTGATAAAAAAATAAAGTTCAAAGTTAAGACAAAATATTAAAGAAATGGAGAAAAGTTTAATGGAAATATTAATGGCTGTATTGTACTCATTTCATCAGATGTTTGCAAATTTACCATTTGTAAGTAGTACACTAACTGGAAATCTAGATTTGTTTTATGCACTAGGAATGATTGGGATTATCTTTGTTATATTTAAAAGTAAAAAAGATATTTCACTCCTATTAATATGTGCTTTACCTATCGTTATTTATGGAATAGTTCAAGGAATGGTAATAGAAAATATAGAAATGCAAAAACTTGTGGTTAATATTTCTAAAATTACTATATGCATTTCTTTAATGATTTTGGTATCTAAAAAAATTCATGATTTTAAAATTAAGAAATTTATCGATTATATTTGTAGAATATATTTAATACTTACACCTATAGCCTTCATTCTAAAACAAAATGATTATTTATGGAGGCTCCATGATACTATAAACAAATATAACCTTGTAAGACTTAATCTGTTTTACATAGAACCTAGTGAGTTAGGGTTTCATTTATCTATAATAATTATGATATTGATGTATTTACTTATTAAAGAGAAAACCAGAAAGGTTCGAGTCAAATATATAATCTATATGATAGATTGTTTGACGCTATTAGTATTAGCTGGAGCGTACGGGTCATCAGTAATGCTTATTGGGACTATAACATTCGTATCATTTATTATAATTATAACAAAAATTAATTTTAAGAACATTTTAGTTGGATATGGATTAATAATGGTCTTTACCATAATAACAATATTGTTCGTAGTAACGAAATCGTCAATATACATGAGAACAGTAGATACGTTAAATGGAAAAGATTCTTCCAACAGTTATAGAGTAAATGTTACTCAGCAGTTTACATCGACTGCAATAACTAAAACAAAGGGAATTGGAGTAGGCCTTGGAAATCTTAATACAGACAATACAAGGAAAATTTTTAAATCTACTGGAATGACAGCAGTAGTTGCAGCTTCATATCCATATTTCATTGCAGAGGGTGGATTATTTGGGATAACATATTTGGTTTTACTACTAACACTGCTCGCTACTAACGTAGCAATCAAAAAAAATATGTTACTGACAAACCTTTTGTTATTCAGCTTTTTATATCAGATTTACGGAGGTTATTTCACAAATCCGTTAAATTGGATCATTTATGGATTAATTATAAGTAGGTGGACACCTAAGGAAATAGAACTAGAGGACAAAGCAAAAGAGCTAATCGCGTAGATTAGCTCTTTTTACGTAGTTCTCCTATGTGTCTTGCAATATGAGCTTGAAACGTGAAATTGCATTAAGGAATTCTAATCTTTTGAAAATATAAAATTCTCTAACGCTCACACTCGACTTCCTGTCTCGGGTTCACTAGACTGCCGTCCTGGCAGTCTTACGAGA
The DNA here is from genome assembly GCF_937920395.1 of uncultured Clostridium sp. Lineage (GTDB taxonomy): Bacteria > Bacillota > Clostridia > Clostridiales > Clostridiaceae > Clostridium_AD. The sequence goes on from NZ_CALEVF010000224.1 coordinate 12,452, forward strand.
ATTTTATATTGACAAAAGAAGAATTCTAAATGCAATTTCAATAGTTTCTTCGCTTCTTATTGCAAGTCACTTCCGGAGAAAATACGTCTATTTTCTATTTACGACTAAATTAGAAGTAAAAAAATATATATTTACAGCATGTGCAGCCGTCCGGCTGAAAAACTTTTTATGAGGAGCACTTTATTTTTCAATAGTCATCTTGGCATATTCATGTAGTCCAACTTTGTAACCATTTATTATGTTGTTAGCTATAGTGTTATGCTGATTTGTATTAGAGGTTGAATAGATTCCACTTTTATCTATTACTGCATTACTTGAGCTTATCTTGTTATCTTTTATTATTATATATTGAGGTTGAGCTTTACCATTTGAGTCTAGCAATATTCCGTTACCTTTCTCTGGAGCGTTATTATCATTTTCACCATTTGTGTTTTTTATAATGTTATTTGATACAAGGCAATTTGAGCTTCCTGCAGTTATATCAATTCCATTTTTTTGTGAAGATAATATTTTGTTGTAAGTAGCCTTTGTGTTTGATGTGTCATATAGACATATTGCTCCTAGATTGCCGACACCTTTTATTGATTCTTCTACGGTGTTGTTTTTAACAATGTTATTATCGGTTTGCCATATTTCTATTTGATTAAATCTATTGTTTTTAGAAACATTTCCTATAATAGAGTTTCCACTTGTAACTTTCTTGTCTCCGCCATAAATGGTGAGGCCTTCTTGACCATTACCGATACAGGTATTACCACTTGCTACGGAGTTTGTTGTTCCTTTTCCAGTTGTTGAATTAAAACCGAATAGTACTCCTTGACCACCATTATTTTTTAATATATTGTTTGTCACGGAGATTTTAGTTCCATTTAAGCAATAAATATGACCACTTATTTGCTCTTTGTCATAACCACCAAAAACTTTGTCGTTGTCAAAATTATTCTTATTTATTGTTATGTTAGAACTATCGTTATCTATTTTAATTCCATATTGTTTAATTCCAGAGAAATAAGAATTTGAGATATTGCATTTACTACTTGATGATATATTTATTGCTGTATAATAAATTTTATTTGTAAATTTACACTTTGTTACTTTTAGGCCACTCTTTTTATCAACGTTTATTGCAGTAGAGCAATTTTGAAAATCTATACTCTGAAAAGTATCGTTATTTCCTACATTAAATAATGTGTTTTTACCAGAACCTATTAATATAGCTTTGTTTTCTGATGCTAATTTTATTCCATCTGGAAGTTTTACAGTGCCTTGAAGACTATATTTGCCTTCTGGTAAATTTATTGTACTTCCACTTGGATATGAATCCACCATTTTCTGAAATGCTGAGGTTGTATCTGTATTTCCGGTTATATCTAAGGAGTATTTTTTTATATCATCCTTACTTATGTTATGAATTGATAGATTTTTCTTATTATTTTGAATCGATATATCTCTAGTTTTATTAATTACGACAAGTGTCCCTATGAGAAAAATAAAGAAAACTATTATAATAATTAAGACTGTTTTATTTTTTAAAAATTTCATATATTCACCCTTTATCTTTTGTTTAGCACAAAAGGAGATGTTAATCCCCTTTTGTGATTGATACTAGTGGTTACATTCCACAAGTCATTTTAGCGTAAGAATGAAATCCGGATTTATAACCTGTTATAGAGTTACTATCTATTTTGTTATGTTTGTTACTGTTAGAAGTTGAATAGATACCACTTTTATGGATAATACCTATACTTGAGTTAATTTTATTGTTCTTAATTGTTGTATATTTTGGCTGCGATATTCCAGCTGAGTCGAGTAATATTGCATTACCTTTTTCAGGAGAAGTTATATTATTGTTTAGGTTTGTATTTGATATATCATTATCTGCTATAGTGTTATATAAACTTCCAGCAGTTATATCTATACCATTATTTTGAGCAGATACTATTGTATTTCCAGTAACGGTTGTTCCAGTTGTAGTAAACAGACATATTGCACCTAGATTACCAAGACCGGTTATTGACTCTTCTACGGTATTATCACTCACAGTGTTATTATCAGATTGCCATACTTCTATTTGATTATATCTGTTATTTTTAGAGGTATTACCAATAATAGAATTCCCACTTGAGAGTTTTTTTATACCTCCGTAAATAGTTATACCTTCTTGACCATTGCCTATACATGTATTATTACGGGCGATGCAGTTGGTTGTACCTTTACCTTTGGTTGAACTGTAACCAAATATTATTCCTTGGCCACCACTATTTTTCAAAACATTGTTTGTAACGTTTATTTTACTTCCACTTAGGCAGTAAACATGTCCAGCAATCTGTGAATCCTTATATCCACCAAAGGTCTTAGGGTTATCAAAATAATTTTTATCTATAGTAATGTTAGAACTATTGTTATCTATCTTAATTCCATATTTATTTATATTATAAAAATATGAATTAGTGATACTGCAATTACTTGACCCATAAATATCTATTGCAGCATAATTAATGTTGTTTGTGAATCTGCAGTTTGTTATATTAACCCCTTTTACATATAAGGCCCTTATAGCGATAGAACAATTTTGAAATTCTAGTCCCTTTAAAAGGTTATTATTACCTGCTTTGAATAAGGTGTTTTTGCCAGTGCCCTCTATTACAACGTCACTGCCTGCAATTAAACTCATACCATCTTTTAAGGTAACAGTTTTAAATATCTTATATATACCTTTTGGTAATTTAATGACACTGCCTTTTGGATAAGAATCTATCATCTTTTGAAAAGAAGATGAGGTATCCGATGTTCCCGCTTTATCCAAATTATATTTTTGAGTATCTAAGGCAGCAGCTCCATTAGTTAAACTAGATGATGCTGCGGTAGAAGGATTTGATGTTACAGTGTTTGCTTTTGTAGTAGTTACAAAGAAAGTACCAGTTAATAAAGTTGTTAATATTATGGTACCAGCTATACTTTTTCTTATGTTATTGTTTATTATGTCAATTCACTCCTCTTATGTCGGTGGGAGGGTGTAATAGTTTATTTATTTTCCGCAAGTTGCTAGGGCATACCAGTGGACTCCATATTGATAACCATTTATTTCGTTGCTATTTATAATGTTATGATGATTAGTATTTGAAGTTGAATAAACACCACTTTTGGCAATAATTCCATTACTTGAGCTGATAGTATTATTTACAATTGTTATATAACCCGGATCAGCTACTCCGTTCCAGTCAAGTAATATTCCATTGCCTTTCTCAGGGGTGTTAACAAAATTTTGCCTATTTGTATCAGCTATAAAATTGTCTGATACGTTGCAATTTGAGCTCCCAGCAATTATTGCTATCCCATTGCTTTGAGAAGATAATATGTTGTTATTCGTAACAGTTGTGCCAGTAGTACCAAAAAGGCAAATCGATCCCAAACTTCCACGACCAAATATTGATTCTTCTACTGTATTGCCATGAACTGTATTATTATCAGATTGCCATATCTCTATTTGATTAAATCTGTTATTTATAGATGTATTGTTTATAATAGAGTTTCCATTAGAAACTTTCTTACTTCCGCCGTAGGTAGTAATACCTTCTTGACCATTACCTAAACATTGATTGTTATTTGCGACGGAACTTGTTGTACCTTTTCCAGTTGTTGAATTATAACCAAATATAATACCTTGCCCACCGCTATTTTTTATAATATTGTTTGATACTGTTATTCTAGTTCCGTTTAGGCAATAAACATGTCCACTGATCTGTTCTACGTTATATCCATCAAAAACTGATGGGTTATCAAAACTGTTGTTATCAATTGTAATATCAGAGCTATCACTATCAATTAAAACTCCATATTTGTGTATATTGTAGAAATATGAATTTGTAATTTTTGAATCGTGACTTCCAAAGAAATTAATTGCGACGTAACTAATGTTATTCGTAAATCGGCAATTTGTTATATTAAATACCGTTTTTTGAAAAACACTTATAGCAGTTGCACAGTTTTGAAACTCTATACTCTCGAAACTATTATCATTACCTGTGGAAAATAAAGTGTTAGAACCTATCCCTTTAATTATAACATTATTAGAGGCGATGATATGTAAATTATCCTTTAATTTAACAACGTTCGACAATTTATACGTACCAGCTGGTAATTGAATAAAACTACCACTTGGCAATGAATCTATCATTTGTTGAAAAGAAGTCGAGGTATCTGTTAACCCTGTTATATCTAATTTATAAGTTGTAGCATCTATTATAGTAGGATCACTTGTTGATTCTGATATACTAGTTGAAGGCGTAAGAGCAAGAGTCGACCCAGTAGGTGCAAAGGGACCAACAGTTGATAAGAAGATTAATATTATAAGAGTAGTAATACTCTTTTTCATCATAGGTTTAAGCGTAGTAAATCACTCCTCGATTTTTATTTGGTTTAAATATTATTAATATTATTATTTTTGACAAGTTGCTAGAGAATACCAGTGGACTCCATATTTGTAACCTTTGGTTACTGTGCCTCTGATTATATTATGATGATTTTTATTAGAAGTTGAGTAGAGTGCACTTTTAGCTATAGTCCCTTTACTTGATGTGATTTTATTATTGACCATTGTTATATATTGAGGATCAGCTACTCCATTCCAATCAAGTAATATACCATTGCCTTTTTCAGGTGTTTTAACATTATTTTTTCTATTTGTATTAGTTATAGTGTTAACTGATACGTTGCATCTTGAAGTTCCTGCAAGTATTGCTATACCATTACTTTGAGAGGATAATACCTTGTTACCAGTAACACTTGAATTGTTTGTGGCAAAAAGGCAGATTGCTCCTAAATTCCCAGTACCGGCCACTGATTCTTCAACAGTGTTATTTCTAACAATGTTATTATTGGATTGCCATATTTCTATTTGATTAAATCTATTATTTTTACAGGTATTGCCTATGACGGAATTTCCACTAGTGACTTTCTTACTGCCACCATAGACAGTTATGCCTTCCTGACCATTGCCTATAGATTGATTATTGGTTGCTGTAGAAGCAGTTACACCTTTTCCAGTTGAGGAATTGTAAGCAAATATTAAACCTTGACCACCACTGTTTCTCAAAATATTGTTGGTTACTGTTATTTTAGTTCCACTTAAACAATAAATATGACCGCCTATTTGCTCGTATTTATAACCACCATAAACTTTATTATTAGTAAAATTATTTTTATCTATTTTAATATTTGAACTATTATCATCTATTAAAATCCCATATTTACGAATATCATTGAAGTATGAAGTAGTAACAGAGCTAGAAGTACTTCCATAAAAGTTAATTGCAGCATAACTTATGTTGTTTGTAAATTTGCAGTTTGTTACACTTAGTCCTTTTTTTAGAAAAACATTTATAGCTGTAGCACAATTTTGAAAATTTATGCCTTGAAAACTATTAGAATTACCAGTGGAAAATAAAGTGTTATTTCCGGTACCAATAATTGTAACGTCGCTGGATGCTATTAATTTCATACCATCTTTTAATTTAACGGAATTTGAAAACTTATATATACCTTTTGGTAATTTTAGTGTAGAGCCATTTGGATAAAGACTTATCATTTTTTGAAACTGTAGGGATGTATCTGATTTTCCTGCTATATTCAGATTATAAGTCTTAGCAGATATTGTAGTAGTACTACTTGTTTTAGATGTACTAGTGGTTGGCGTAAGAGCTGAAGCAGACCTAGTATTTAGAATTGGATTAACAGTTGATAAGGTAATTAACACGATTAATATTGTAATAGTTTTATTTACATTGTTCTTAAAGATAATAAATCACTCCTCTTATTTTGGTGGCTAGGCTACCATACTTTCGTAAGGCCCTATGGCTTTGCGTCCTTACTTTTCAGCAAGTTTGCTATTTACTATAAAAGTTTATAAATATAATATATTAACTTATCGTAAATAATCTTTTATTCTTTAGAATTTCCTTAATTAATTATTAAAGTAAGGTATAATTTATATAGAAATAAGCTTTAAAGGGAGAAATAAATATGAAGATATTAATCACAGGGTCTAATGGTCAACTTGGTAGAGAATTAGCTAAACAATACAAAGATAAAAAAAGTGTCGAGCTAATACTTACAAAAAGTTCAAATCTAGATATATCGGATATTAATGCAGTATATAAATTTGTAAATGAAAATAAACCAGATGTAATTATAAATTGCGCTGCACTTACAGCTGTAGATAAGTGTGAGAGTGAAATAGACACTGCTTATAAGATAAATGCAATAGGACCTAAAAACTTAGCGATAGCAGCAAATGAAATTGGCGCAGAAATCGTACAAGTTTCAACAGATTATGTGTTTAGTGGTAATATAGATAAGTCACTTACGGAATTTGATAAAATAGATCCTCAAACTATTTATGGAAAAACAAAGCTTGAAGGAGAGAGGTTAGTTAGAAGCCTCAATCCTAAACATTACATAGTTAGAACTGCATGGCTTTATGGAGATGGAACTAATTTTGTAAATACTATGATAAAATTAAGTGAAACTAATAATACATTAAAAGTAGTTAATGATCAAAAGGGGACACCTACAAGTACTATCGATTTAGCTAGAGTTATAATAAAACTTGTAGAGGATAAAAACTATGGAATTTTTCATTGTACTTGCAAAGGTGAATGTACGTGGTATGATTTCACTAAAGAAATATTTAGAATTAAAGGTATAAAAACAAAGGTTTTACCTTGTACTTCAGAGGAATTTAAAAGACCAGCAAAAAGGCCACAATACTCAGTGCTTAGAAATTATATGTTAGAACTTACAACAGGGGATATAACTAGAACTTGGCAAGAAGCAATTTACGAATATTTAAAATAATTTAGAACAAATTAATTAGGGGGTGCTAGAATGATAAATATAGATATTCATAGTCATATACTGCCGGGGATAGATGATGGTTCAAAAAGTATGGAAATGAGCATTCAGATGTTAAAGATGGCAGAGGCAAAAGGAACTAAAACAATAGTAGCAACTCCACATTACATGAAAAGTGTATATGAAAATTATTATGATGATGTCTCTTTAGTGCATCAGCAGTTAAAGCTTGCAGCAGCTTCTGCGGGAGTAAATATAGAAATACTTTTAGGACAAGAAATAATGCTAGACAAATATTCACTAAAGTTGTGCAAGGAGAAAAAGCTAAGAGGGATAAATGGGACAAACTATCTGCTTATTGAATTTCCTATGGAGAAATTGCCAAAGGATGCTATAGATTTAATTTATGAACTTAGGGTTGCTGGTATTAAACCTATAGTTGCACATCCAGAAAGATATGACTATATAAATAAAACACCAACAGTTATAAATGACTTCATCGAAGAGGGTTGTCTTTTCCAAATTAATACTGGGAGTTTGGAAGGTTTATTTGGGAAAAAAGTTCAAAGCTGTGCCAAGATGCTAGTGGAAGAGAGACTAGCAAATTTCATAGCGTCAGATGCACATACATTAAATAAAAGATGTCCAGGACTACTAGAAGGAGTGCATGTAGCTAAAACATTAGATAAAGGATTTGAAAGAAGGGTATCTCATAATTTAGAACTGTTATTAAAAAATGAAGATGTAGAAATAGAAAATCAGAAAATAGCAAAAAAGAAAAACATATTCAATTTCTTTAAAGGGTAATAGAACTGTGGTTATGGTAATTAGAAAAAATGTATGATTTGTAATCAATGAATTATATGTATATTATATTAAAAAGATAAAATTTGTTTATTCATTATTTGAATTAGCAAATTTTATTTTTTTATTTTCCCCTATTTTTCGATAAAAACCGAGGAAAATACAAAAATTCACAGTGTTAAATGATATAAAATTAATTAGTAAAAAATAATTAAACTTTTCCATATAAATTATAAAAATGAATTGTATGGAAACATATTATGTCGATATATGTCTAATCATAAAGGGCATATATAATAATTCAAAACCAATAGACATATTATGAATAATTTTAATTTTGTATAACAATCAATACATTGGAAAATTTTTGTATATATAAGTATATATACAATTATATTACAAGATTAAGCATTTGCAATAAAAATTACTAAGTTATATACTAAGTTATATACTAGGTTAATAGTATGTACATAAATTTAATAAAACTTTGTAATTGTGTAAAAATAACAAAACAATGTAAAATTGAGGAAGGATTTGAAGAATAAAGGGGGGTACATAAATGCAACAGTTGGAACAAAATTCTGGATTAACACAAGTGGATATTGCTTGTGAATATGATAAAAACATAGGATATTTTATTATAAAAAGAATAATTGATATTATAGGTTCTTTATGTGGAATTCTAGTATTGAGTCCAGTGATGATAATTGTTAGCATTTGGATTAAATTAGACTCTAAGGGGCCAGTTTTTTTTGCTCAAAATAGAATTGGAAAAGATGGTCTATCATTTAAAATGTATAAATTTAGATCCATGTGTATGGATGCAGAATGTCTTTTGGACAAACTTAGGTGTGAAAATGAAATGTCAGGACCTATGTTTAAAATAAAAGAAGACCCAAGGATAACTAATATTGGCAGATTTATAAGGAAAACAAGCATAGATGAATTACCGCAATTATTTAATATATTAAAGGGTGAAATGGCGATTGTAGGTCCAAGACCAAGTCTTCCTAAAGAAGTAGATCAGTTTACACCATTTCAAAAAAGAAGGTTAATTGCAAAGCCTGGTTTAACTTGTTATTGGCAAGTAAGAGGAAGAAGCAATATTGGGTTTGAGGAGTGGATGAAAATGGATGTTGAGTACTTAGGGGATAGAAGCACTTTGGTTGATTTGGGACTTATACTTAAGACTATTGGAGTACTATTTGGGGATGAAGGTGCTAGGTAAGATTCGAGTATTTACAAATCGTTGGGGGGATACATAATGTTATGTGCATTAATAATGGCAGGTGGTAAAGGAACTAGATTTTGGCCTTTGTCTACAGAAGAAAAACCAAAACAATTTTTGAAGCTTGTAGGCGACGATACAATGATTCAAATGAGTGTAAAAAGATTAGAAAAACTTATTCCTATAGAAAGAATATTTATAGTCACAGGTATGCGATATATGGGTTTAATTAAGGAACAGTTACCGAATTTACCTTTTAAAAATATTATTGTAGAGCCTGTAGGAAAAAATACAGCACCATGCATTGCTCTGTCTGCATTTCATATTAATAAAATATATGAAGATGCTACAATAGCAGTATTACCATCAGATCATCTTATAAAAGATGAAGATAACTTTTTGGAAGTGTTAGATTCTGCAAATGAATTTATTGAGAAAAATAACGAGGCAATAGTAACAATAGGTATGAAACCAGATAGACCTGAAACGGGTTATGGGTATATAAATTATGGCGATATGAATTGCGATATAAATGGATGCGAGGTGCGAGAGGTTAAAGGGTTTGTAGAAAAACCTGATTTACATAAGGCTAAGGAGTATCTGGAAAATGGAAACTATCTTTGGAATGGTGGTATGTTTATTTGGAAGGCTGCCAATATTTTAAGACTTACAGAACAGTACCTTACAAATACATTTCAAGTGTTAAGTGAAATAGCAGCAACAAGTGATGAAGATTATAATAAAGTATTAATAGAAAAATATAATAATGTGGATAGCATATCTGTAGATTTTGGGATTATGGAGAAAGCAAAAGATATATATGTTATTCCGGGGGATTTTGGATGGGATGATGTTGGAAGCTGGGCAGCTGTTGGAAGATATAGAGAAAAAGATAGCTTTAACAATGTTTCTATGGGTAATGTGAAAAACTTTGATGGTAGCAATAATATAATTATTAGTAACGGTAAACCTATAGTAATATCAGGACTTCAAGATATATTTGTTGTTGAGTCGGATGACATGATATTTGTTGGTAAAAAAGATGGTATAGAAAATATAAGAGAACTTAAAAATCAAATTAGTTAATATAAAGGGGAGTATACATATGAAAAAGGCATTAATAACAGGAATAACTGGACAAGATGGATCTTACTTAACAGAATTTTTATTGGCAAAGGGTTATGAAGTACATGGAATAAAAAGAAGAGCAAGTTCTTTTAATACAAAGAGAATAGATTATTTATTTGAAGATCCAGAAATAGGGAATAAAACACTATTTCTTCATTATGGAGATTTAACGGATTCAAGTAATTTAAATAGAATAATAGAAAAAGTTAGACCAGATGAAATATACAATCTAGGTGCTCAAAGTCATGTTCAAGTTTCTTTTGAGGTGCCTGAATATACTGCGGATACAGATGGTATGGGAACCCTTAGAATACTAGATGCTATAAAAGAAAGTGGATTAAAATGTAAATTTTATCAAGCATCGACTTCAGAACTTTTTGGAGGATTACCGGGTACTGCACCACAAAGTGAAAAAACACCTTTTTATCCAAAGAGCCCTTATGGAGTAGCAAAATTATACTCTTATTGGATAACTGTGAACTACAGAGAATCATATGATTTGTTTGCATGTAACGGGATATTATTTAATCATGAATCTCCAAGGCGTGGGGAGACTTTTGTTACTAGAAAAATAACAAGAGCAGTTGCTAGTATTATGGCAGGAAAACAAGAGAAATTGTCCCTCGGTAACATGGATGCAAAAAGAGATTGGGGTTTTGCAGGAGATTATGTAGAAGCTATGTGGTTATTGCTGCAACAAGATAAACCACAAGACTATGTCATTGCCACAAATGAGACTCATACTGTTAGGGAGTTTGTAGAATTATCATTTAAAGAAATTGGTATAGATATAGAGTGGAAAGGTACAGGATCAGATGAAAAAGGATACAATAAAGCAACTAAGAAATTGTTAGTTGATATAAATCCAATATATTTTAGACCAGCAGAAGTTGAGTTACTTTGGGGAGATTCTACAAAGGCTGAAACAGAACTTAAATGGGAAAGAAAAGTTAGTTTTAAACAATTAGTTAAAATGATGGTAGATGGTGATATGAGAGAAATAGCTGGAATAAGTTCAGACGAATTCATTGCTAAGGCAGAAGCAGCTATAACAAAATAACGGAAATGACTACAATTAAGTGAGGAAGTGTTATTATGAATAAAAATAGTAGAATTTATGTAGCTGGACATAGAGGTCTTGTAGGTTCAGCTATAGTTCGAAACTTAAAAGAAAAAGGATATACAAATATAATAGGAAAAACACATAATGAATTAGATTTAATGAGTCAGAAGGATGTTAGAAGTTTCTTTGAAACAGAAAAACCAGAATACGTTTTTCAAGCTGCAGCAAAAGTTGGCGGAATTGGAGCTAATAGTTCGTATCCAGCTGATTTTATATATGAAAATATGGAAATGCAAAATAATATTATAAAGGCAGCACATGATTTCAAAGTAAAAAAACTTTTATTTCTAGGAAGTTCTTGTATATATCCTAAAAATTGTCCTCAGCCAATTAAAGAGGAATATTTACTATCAGGATATCTTGAACCAACAAATGAAGGTTATGCAATAGCTAAAATTGCAGGACTTAAAATGTGCCAGTTTTTTAAAAGGGAGTATGGTGATAATTTTATAAGTTGTATGCCAACTAATCTTTATGGACCTAACGATAATTTTGACTTGAATAACTCACATGTTATGCCAGCACTCATTAGAAAGTTTCATGAAGCTAAAGTTACCAATAGTCCTTTTGTAGAGATATGGGGAAGTGGAAAACCACTTAGAGAATTTTTGTATGTAGATGATATGGCAGATGCTTGTGTTTATTTAATGGAGAATTATGATGGTGAAGAGCATGTAAATGTTGGTACTGGCAAAGAACTTACTATAAGAGAACTAGCAGAGATGGTCAAAAAAGTAGTTGGATTCAATGGTGAGTTAAAGTTTAATACAGAAAAACCTGATGGAACTATGAGAAAACTACTAGATGTAAGCAAGCTTGAAAAGACAGGATGGAAGTATAAGGTTAAACTTGAAGATGGTGTTAAAATGGAATATGAGTGGTTTGAAAATAAGTGTAAATAAGGATAGTCCAGGTATACTTTATTAGGATTTTTAATAGTACTGTAAATTTTTTTGCAAAGTATATTGTATAAGTAATTTGATTTTGAGATAAGTTAGTTTGAATTAGCATGAGTTGGATAAGGTGGTAAGTGTATATGGAAGTGTTAGTATTGAGTACTAAAAAGAAGCTCAAAGTCCTTCACATTGTAGAAGCAATGGGTGGAGGTGTGTTTAGTTATATTGTTGGTTTAACAAACAATATGTGTGATGAATTTGAAGTAACAATTGCTTATGCATTAAGATCACAAACCCCAAAAGATTTTGATACATATTTTGATAAAAGAATAAAGTTAATTAAAGTTAAGAATTTCACCCGGAATATTTCATTAAAGAACGATGCAAAGGCATTTTTTGAAATTAAAAAAATTTATAAAGAAATTCAGCCAGATGTAGTTCATCTTCATTCCTCTAAGGCGGGTATTTTGGGAAGATTTGCAATAAATGGTAAAAAAGTAAAAATGTTTTATACACCTCATGGTTATGCTTTTTTAAAAGAAGATGATTCAGTCTTAAAAAGGAATGTTTATAAGTTTTTTGAATGGACAGCTGCAAAAAGAATGTGTACCACAATTGCCTGCAGTAAGGGCGAATATGAGCCTACACTTAGATTGACTAAAAATGCTACTTATATTAATAACGGTATTAATATTAATGAGTTTGATGGAGTAAAGAGATATGGTAGTTCTCAAAATGAAGGCTTGAAAATCTGTACCGTTGGCCGTATATGTTTTCAGAAGAATCCAGAACTTTTTAATAAAATTGCAGAGGCTTTTCCCAATATCTCTTTTACCTGGATAGGTGGTGGTGAAATGAAAGATAAACTCACAAATTCTAATATTGAGATAACAGGTTGGGTAGATAAGAAGACAGCATTAGAAATTATGAGTCGGTCCAATATATTTTTGCTCCCATCATTGTGGGAGGGACTTCCAATATCATTGCTAGAGGCAATGTATCTAAAGAAAATTTGTATTGTAAGCAATGTGATTGGAAATAAAGATGTTATAAGACATGGTGAAAATGGATTTGTGGCAAATAAATTAAATGAGTATGTGGAAATTATAAATAAACTACAGCAAGAAAAGTATGATATTGATAGAATACAAAAGAATTGCTTTGAAGATGTGCTAAATGAATATAATATGTCTAATATGGCAAAGAGATATGAACAAGTTTATAAAACTAAAATTATAATGTAGAGGTGAGCTATGAAAAAATACATAATTATACCTTCGTGTTCAGATTTGAACAGAGGTGATCAAGCTTTAGTTTGGGAAACAAAAAGAATTGGTGAAGATTGTGGGTTTATTGGCGATTATTTTCTAACAACTGAAAGAAATGAGCCAGTTAATCAGAGTAAAGAGCATGGGATAAACATTATTTCACTTATTTTAGAACATCCATCTAGAATATCACATAATAAGAAAAATAATATCAATTATAATATGAGCTTAAAAATTAGATGGGGTATAGTAGCTTTTTTTGACCTGATTAGTAGTTTTTTTTATTTGAATTCATTTACTAGAAAAATTGCATCAATATTTTGTGATGCTGAAAAGAAAAAAGCATTGAAGATAATGGAAGAATCTGAAGCTTTCTTTGTTAAGGGTGGTGGTCTGATTCATTCATATGGTGGGCTTACTGCAACGTACTCTATATATTTTTCATTATACCATATCATGTTGGCTTGTTCTTTGAAAAAATCTGTTTACATTATGCCAAATTCATTTGGACCATTTGAAGGACCTTTTGTTAAGTCTTTAGTTAGGTTAGTTTTGAAGAAATGCACGTTTGTTTCATCAAGGGAAACATATTCGCAAATGATGGTAGAAAATAAACTTGGGTTAAAGATTGATAATTATCCTGATCTTGCATTTTACTTAGAAAATGCAGTTCTAAATAAAAAAGAAGTATTTGAAGAATATAACTTGCCATTCGATAAAAAATTGGTTGCAATAACAATGAGACCTCATAGATTTCCAAAATCTAAGACTCCTAAAGAAGATTATATGGTATTTAAAGAGGAGATGGCCCTATTTATGAGATGGCTTTATAATAGTGGGTTTATGCCGGTTGTTATTGAACATACTTTAGCGGTTAATAGCCATGAAAATGATGGAGCATGTATTAAGGATGTTATTTCAATGTTGAATGAAAATGAGTATAGATTGATTTCTAACAAAAATTATAATTGCTATCAACTTAAAAGCATATATGGTTACTGCAACTATATTATTGGAACTAGATTCCACTCTGTTATTTTTTCGTTAGCGAATTGTGTTCCTGGCATAGCTATTACTTACGCAGGAAATAAGGGACAGGGAATTATGCATGATATAGGTCTTGATAATCTATCAATATCTATTGAAAATGTTAAATGTAATATTTTGAAAGAAAAGTTTGAATATATTTTAGATAATGAAGAAGAAATCATAATAAAAATAGTTGATTATAATAAGGCCGCTTTGAAAGAAAGGGATTCTCTTATTAGAAAAATTCAGGAATGTACTAAATAATTTTTATTCAGGTACATATAAAATTAGGAAGAGAGGATATCTATGCATAATGAGAAACTGCTAGTCGTAACACGGAATGCTTGGAATGAAAGTAGTAACACTGGTAACACGACATCTAATTTTTTTAATTTTTGGAATAAGGATGACGTTGCAAATGTGTATTGCAGATTGGAAAAGATTGAGAATACTGTTTGCAAAAAATATTTTCGAATTACAGAGAATGATTTAGTGAAAAAAATATTGAAAAAAGTACCAGTAGGGAAAAAAATTATTTTTGATGATTTTGAGGAGATGAATTCTTCTAAAAATGAAACACAGGATATTATAAGTCAGAAGAAAATATATAATTTTTTCGTTAAAAATAGATGGATAATATTCTTGTGGGCAAGAGAAATCCTATGGAAACTTGGTGGATGGAAAACAAAAGAGTTAGAAAAATTTATATTAGAATTTAACCCTGATATTATATATATGCCTTTATATGATTGTATTTATATGCATGATATTTTTAGATGGATACACAGTAAAACAAATGCTAAAGTTGTGTTATTTACAGGTGATGATACTTATACTCTGAAGCAATTTTCTTTGTCACCATTCTATTGGATTAATCGCTTTATTTACAGGAGTTCTGTGAGGAAAATAATGAAAATAACAGATTTGTTTTATGTTATTTCGAATCCTCAAAAAAAAGAATATGAGAAAATATTTAAACGTGAGTGCAAATTGCTCTTTAAAGGTGGAAAATTTGAAGGAAATATAGATGTAAAAAAAGAATATAATATTCCACTTAAATTAGTTTATGCAGGGAATATTAGCTCGGGTCGATGGAAAACCTTAGCGAATATAGGGCAAGCGATTAGTCAAATTAATGGAAAAGAAACAAAAATGGTGTTAGATTTATATACATTAACACCTAAAACAAAAAAAATGTTAAAAGCTTTAAATATAGAAAATGCTATTAAGTTGATTCCCCCTGCATCAAATCAAGAAATAAAGGAAGCTTTAAAAAATGCGGATATTTTAGTTCACGTTGATTCATTTAATTTAAAAGATAAATTGTATTGGCGTCTTTCTTTTTCTACAAAAATAGTTGATTACTTGGCAAGTGCAAGGTGCATATTTGCAGTAGGACCTAAAGATGTAGCATCTATGGATTATTTTATTAAAAATGATGCGGCAATTGTTTCTACAAATCAAGAAGAAATTTATAGCCAACTTGAAAAGATAGTATCATCTAAGGATATTTTAGAAGAATATGCGATTAAAGCTTGGAAATGTGGTAAGAAAAATCATCAAATTAAAGAAATCCAGAATAGAATTAAATGCGATTTTGAAGAAATTTTACGAAAGAAATAATATATGAATTGAATTGTACTTTCATTTATTAGTTATTATATATAAATTTAGAAATAGAAGGATGGTAATCTATGAGGGTTGTACATATTAATGAAACTTGTGGAACGGGTAGTATAGGAAGATTAGCAAAAGAATTATCACAAGAACTTGTTAAACGAGGTTATGATTCAATTATAGCATATTCAACTTTAAGTATAGGTTTTAATAAAACTTATAAGATTGGTGGAACAATTGGTAAAAAAGTACACTCTCTACTATCTAGGATTACAGGTAAACAAGGATACTATTCAAAACATTCGACTAAAAAATTTATATCATATTTAAAAGAAGTGAAACCTGATATTGTTCATATTCACAATTTACATTCAAATTATATTAATCTTAAGATATTGTTTACATATCTAGGGAAGAATGATATAGCGACAGTGATTACTCTTCATGATTGCTGGATGTTTACTGGAAAATGCACTTATTATGTACCTGCTAACTGTAAAAAATGGCAGCAGGAATGTGGGTCTTGCCCATTGCTATATATAGATAATATTAATAAAACATACCTTTTTGATAGAACAAGAAAAATGTTTAATGATAAAAAGAAGTTGGTATATGATTTAAAAAAACTTACGGTTGTTGGTGTTTCAAAATGGGTATCTAATGAAGCTAAAAAATCTTTTTTATCTACTAAAAACATAGTACCAATTTATAATTGGATTGATATGAATAACTTTAAACCTAGTAATACTGATAAATTACGGTATGATTTAGGAATCGAGAACAAGTTTATTATTTTAGGAGTTAGTGTTTCATGGAGTAAACATAAAGGACTTAATGATTTTTTACATTTAGCAGCTATGTTAGATGAGAATTACTCCATTATATTGGTGGGTAAATTCATTTCAAGTATGGAATTACCTAAAAATATTATACATATAGAACATACAAATGATATTAAGGAATTGGCAAACTATTATTCAATGGCGGATGTGTTTATTAATCCTTCCCAATATGAAACTTTTGGTATGACTACGGCGGAAGCATTAAGTTGCGGAACACCAGTTATTGTTTATAATAACACAGCTTCACCAGAGTTGGTTGGAGAGAATTGTGGTTGTGTGGTTGAAGAACATCTAGGAATTGATGGAATTATTCATGCTGTGAATATTATTAAAAATAAATCAAAAGCGAATTATGCTGATTCATGTTTAAGCTATGCAAAAATACATTTTTCAAAAGAGGTAAATTCAGAAAAATACATACAATTGTATAAATCTTTACTGATGTAAGGATTAAATGGATTAATGAGGAGATATATTGTGAGTAAAAAAATAACTAAAATTATAGAATTTCTAGTAGTTCTATTTATGATTCTTGGATCTAAAACAGTTTATTTTGGAGTTATAAATAGAAATAGTACAGAATATGCATTAATAATTCTTTGTATAATTCTCATTTTTTCGAGTGGCAGAAAAATTGAACGAAACACATGGATTTCATTTGTTTCCCTATTTTACGTTTTAATGATTGTAACAGCATTACACTTTTCTGATATAAATACAGATTACATTAAGCAAGTATTTGGTTTGGGTTTATTATTTTTTGAAATGGCTATAGTTGTTACTTGTATTGATAGAAAGGTATATATTAAATACTATATTAACATTATGGTTGTAATTTCAATAATAAGTATAGTATGCTTATTGATCGCAGTTAATTATACGCAGATTGTTTATCGCATCGCTGATACAGTCCTATCTGGCAAAAATATTTTTATAATTTCACCTTATTATACATGGGGGTGGAATTCTACTGTTTTTCTGAGAAATTCAGGCCCATTTTGGGAACCTGGTGCATTTCAAGGCTTCATTTTTATTGCATTACTTATGTTGTTGTTTTACAAGAATACGATAAAAATGTATAAAATAAAATTCTTAATATTAGTTGTGACCTTTCTTACAACACAATCTACTACTGGCTATATGATTTTAGGAATTATGTGTTTGGGTTTTGGGAGTGATGTATTAAAGCTTTTATCAGGCAAGGACAAGGGAGATATACCATCAGCACCTAAAGTGTTGTGGCCAATTGTTATGATAGGTGGTATTCTTTGCATTTATTTAATTATGAGTTCAGGTGTAATTAAAAATAAATTTATGAGTGATAATGTTTCTATGGTTACAAGAAATAATGATGTAACTTCTAGTTTGAAGATTCTTTTCGAAAAACCTATATTGGGTTATGGTTATGGAACGGCTAAACTAGAGAGAGAAAATTATCTTGGTATTTTAAATAATTCAGCTGGATTATTATCTATGATGTATACATATGGGATTATCTTTGCTATTGTATATATTTATAGATATAAGCAGGGACTTGATAGCATGTTCCCTTTTGATAATAAAATAAAACGCTTATGTTTATACACTATTTTTATCGTGGTTTTTTTGTCAGAAGGTCTTTATTGGTTGCCTGCATTTGGTATATTTTTATATAAATGGCCTGATTCCAATTGTAACATTGAAATGTAGAACTAATGAAAGGAAAAGTGAAATTATCATGAAGCAACATATCACTTATATTGGATTTTATGATCAATTAATAAATAATACTGAGGAAAGAAAATATTCTTTGGCAGCTACAAAAAAAATGGATTATGTATGTGATGCTATAAATGAATTAGGACTATCAGTTCGAATAATATCTCCGGCTTGGTCCAAATCTAGCAAGTTGAAATATGTTAAAACGAGAAAGGTAGAAGTTACTCAAGATAAAGAGTTGATTTTATGTCCTACTTGGGGATCAAAAAACAAAATTACCAGATTTTTAAGAATTATTTATAGTTTAATATGGCTTACTAAATGGTTGTTAATTAATGTTAGGGAAAACGAAAATATTATTGTTTATCATGAACCTTGGTTAGCAATTCCTATATTGGTGTCTAGATTATTCAAAAAATATAACCTAATTCTTGAAATAGAAGATTATTATCAAGAAGTTTGGAAGACCAATTTCATTTTTAGAAAGGCAGAAAAAATAATTTTTAGTAAGTGTGATGAATGCTTGTTGGTTTCTGAAGTTTTAAAAGAACAGTTAAATAAACCAGAGGGTATAGTATCATATGGGAGCTATACTATATGCACTAATTATAAAAAAAATATTGATCGTCGTAATATTAAACTTGTGTTTACTGGGGGCATAGAAAAAATTCGTGGTGGTGCCTATTTAGCGGTAGAAACTATGAAGTATCTCCCTTATAATTATTCATTGATTATATCTGGACCAAGTGGAGTCGAGGATAAAGAGGATATTATTGCTGCTATAAGAGTAATAAATGATATTTTGGGGAGAACAGCTTGTAAGTATGTTGGATGCTTAGCAGATGATAAGTATGAAGAATTACTTTTGAATTCAGATATTGGACTAAATACTCAAAAGGATGGTGATTATGGTAGTTATATATTCCCATCAAAGATTATAACTTATTTATCCCATAATCTACGTGTTGTAAGTACTAAGGGAATCAGTATAGTTAAGTCTCAAGTAAGTGAGCTTATTAGATTTGCTGAAGGATATAATCCGGAGAGTGTAGCGAAAGCCATTATGAGTATTGACCTAACAGATGTGTATGAAAGCATTCCTAAGTTAGAGCAATTGGATAACGAGTTTAAACAGAAATTAGGAAGAATTATAGTACAATAAAAATCAATATTGAGATAATAATATATAAACTTATTAAAATACTAAATAATGTTAAAATGAATAATGAATCATTAGCTAAAGTTTTCTGTACAGTTAAATAACTAACATAACTTTTATATTTAAAAATATTTAAGTTGATTAAGTGTTTTAAGTGAAAGCTAGGTGGTTGATTAGCAAAAGAGTAGAACAGATTTAAAGTGGTATATTCAGAATTATAATTAAATAGGAGCGATTTCAATGCAAAAAATAAGCAGGTTTAAAAAAAATAGAGATAGTAATATTAAGTCTAATATAATAATAAGCTTCATTTTTAAATTTTTAGGGTTGGGATTAAGCTTTTTTCTTGTACCACTTACAATCGGATATTTAAATAATGAACAATATGGTATATGGATGACGTTACTTTCAATTATTTCATGGGTGTCATTTAGTGATATTGGATTAGGAAATGGATTGAGAAATAAACTAACAGAATCTTTAGCAAAAAATGAATTGGAAAATTCGCGTGAATATATATCAACAGCGTACTTTGCAATGAGTATTATTGTTTTTGTTTTACTAGTAGTGTTAGTAGGTATAGTTCCATTTCTTAATTGGCAAAATATTTTTAATACAAGGTCTATTTCTAATGGTAGATTGATTAATTTAGTAATTGTTATACTTGTGTTTTTTCTTGGTAATTTTATTTTGTCTTTATACAATCAACTTTATTATGCAAAACAGCAAGCATCTATGACAGGAATTGGGCAGTTAGTTATAAATATAATATCAATAGTAAATGTTTTGATTTTAAAAAAAATATCTAATGGAAACATAATTTATTTAGGGTTTAGTTATGGAATATCTATGATAATACCAAGTATTTTCCTTACTTATTTGTTCTTTAAGACTAATAATGAACTAAAGCCAGCATTTAAATATGTAAAGCTAAATAAGTTTAAAGATATAATTGGTTTAGGAGTTAAATTTTTTATAATACAAATTGCATACGTTATATATTTTAGTACTAATAATGTAATTATAGCTCAAGTAAGTGGACCTAGTGAAGTTACAAGTTATAATGTTGTATTCAAACTTTTTAGCATAGTTACTATAGGATTTACATTATTGGTTACGCCATTGTGGTCAGCATATACTGAAGCTTATTCAAAAGGTGATATAAAGTGGATAAGAAGTACATTAAATAAAATGATTATATTACTGATCCCGATTGCTTTAATGCTTGTCTTTATGACGATATTCTCTAACAATATATTTAAAATATGGTTGGGGAGTAGTAATGTTAAAATTGGTAATTTGTTAGTTATCACAATGGCAATAAGTACATTTATAACAGTGTGGAGTAATGTGTTTGTTTATTTACTAAATGGTATTAATGAAGTGAATTTACAAATGTATAATTCTTTAGTTATTGCTGTTATTAATATACCTTTATGTATTTATTTTTCAAAGAATCTGAATATGGGATCTGCAGGTGTTATGATAGGACAAATATGTACTATGGTTCCATTTAGTATAATTATGACTTTGAAAACTTATTCAGTACTAAATAAAAAAGAGCAAGAACTAGGGATGTGATTATTATTATAATTTATAAATGTTTTAGAAAACTATACTTGTTAATATTAAAAAGTAAACTAAAATTAAAATTAAAATTGATCAAATCTAAGTGTTACATAAAAGATGATTTAATAATTTCTGAAGATACTCAGATTAGTAATATGACTAATTGTAAAAAAAGTATTAATATAGGGTTTAAGTGCTATGTTGTAGGTACATTGTTAGCTTATCCTATTGGAGGAAATATAACTATTGGAGATAACTGTTACATAGGAGATCATACAAGAATATTCTCAATGGAACGTATAACAATAGGAAATGATGTTTTAATAGCTCATAATGTTAATATATTAGATACAAACAGTCATTCAGTAGAATATAAATTTAGAAAACAGGAACTACAATATACGATAGAACATGGTGAGCCTAAGGATAACATATTCCAAAGAAAGACATGCCCAATAGTAATTGGTGATGGGGTTTGGATAGGATTAAACAGTATTATTTTAAAGGGAGTAAATATTGGTAAATGTTCAATAGTGGCAGCTGGTAGTGTTGTGACAAAGAATGTTCCACCATATACGGTGGTTGCGGGTAATCCAGCAAGAGTTGTAAAAACTTTGGAAAAGACAACAAGTCGTGTGTAATTTAATTTTTAAATGCAATTTATAGAAAGTATTTTATTAATTATTTTAGTTATAATTAATATGAAATCAATAACTTCTGAAAGTATTGGTACAAAAGATTTATATGAAATAATAAAAGGTGTAAAAGAGTAATAGTATAATTAAATTTAATATAGACTGGAGAATAATAAAGATGGTTTCTAAGTTTAAATATTTATATAAGAGAAAAAAGATTAATTCTATTTTAAAAAAATATGATAAGTTTATTGTTTTGGATAGGTCTACTATTCTATTGAATTCATTTAATATAGATATAAGAAATCCAGAAGGACATAGCGATAAATGTGTACAAGTAGGAATTAATTCATTGTTGGATTGTAACTTAATCTTTGAAAAAGAAACAGGAAATATATCAATTGGAGATAGAACTTATATAGGGGGTGGGACTATAATAATTTCAATAAATAATGTTTATATAGGTAATGATGTAACAATTGCGTGGGGGTGCACTATATATGATCATAATTCTCACTCTATTTATTGGAGCGAAAGAAGCAATGATACATTACAGAGCCTAGAAGATTATAAACGAACGGGAAACTTTATTAAAAATAAAGATTGGGACAATGTGAAATCTGCACCTATTAAAATATGTGATAAAGCATGGATTGGATTTGATTGTGTTATATTAAAGGGTGTAACTATAGGTGAGGGCGCTGTAATTGGTGCTAGAAGTGTTGTTACCAAGGATGTGCTGCCATATACTGTGGTTGCTGGGAATCCAGCGCAAGTTGTGAAAACTTTTGATGAGGGGAGATAAAAGTATGAATAGAAAAGTTTTAATTACTGGATGTAATGGATTTATAGGAAGTCATCTAGTCAAATTCTATAGTTCTAAGGGGTATGAGGTTTATGGAATAGATAGAAATATGAATAATGTAAATATACCTAACTGTAAATTTGTAAAGTGTAATTTACAAAATGATGATATTAGCAAAATTTATAAGGAAATATCTCCAGATGTTTTTATACATTGTGCAGGCAATGCAAGTGTAGGAATGTCTGTTGAATATCCAGAAATGGATTTTGAAAGTAATGTTGGAGTTTTATATAAAACTCTATCTTCATTAGTTAGAGCAAATATAAATCCAAGATTTATATTTTTATCTACCGCAGCAGTATATGGAAATCCAAAAGAGCTACCTATAAGTGAGAAAACTGTTACAGCTCCTATTTCACCATATGGACTGCATAAAAAGATGTGTGAAGATTTATGTCAATATTATAGAGTTGTTAAAGGTCAAGATGTATCAGTAGTTAGGATTTTCTCTGCCTATGGTGAAGGATTAAAAAAACAAATTTTATGGGATATGTATAGTAAATACAAAGAAAATGGATATATAGAGCTTTTTGGGACAGGAAATGAGACAAGAGATTTTATATATATCAAGGATTTAGTACAAGCAATAGATATAATAGTTAAAGATAATAAATCTAATTTTATTTATAATATAGCAAATGGTGAAGAAACATCTATTAAAACTTTAGCATTACAATATGCAAAAATACTCAATATAGATTCTAATAAAATAACATTTAATGGTGAAGTTAAAAAAGGGGACCCATTAAATTGGAGAGCTGATATTACAAAGCTACAAAAAATAGGATACAAACAGTCTATAGATTTATATGAAGGGTTAAAAAATTATATTGAGTGGGTGAAACAACTTGATAGAAAATAAAAATATATTATTTGTAGCAAATGGTGGTAAAGAATGGATTGGCGGATTATATTATATTAAAAATATAATATATACATTATTTAAAGATAACAAAGTGGGTAAATCAACAAAAATTTACATAATGGCTAAAGCTGAAAATATGGACATGTTTAATTTGTTTCTAGAATATGAAAGTGTTAGAATTATAGTTTACAAGGACAATAAATTCAATAAAGTTTTAAAAAAACTAACAACTAATGTATTGAATAAATCATTGGATCTAGAAATATGTGTTAAAACTCAGAAATATTATATTGATTTTATTTATCCAGTAACTTCCTATCCATATTTATTTTTAGAAAATAAATGTGTGTATTGGATACCAGATTTTCAACATAACCATTTGCCACAAATGTTTTCTAAGAATGAAATTGATTCGAGAAATAAGAATTTTAAATATATAGCAGAAAATCATAAGAATCTTATAGTGAGTAGTGAAGATGCTTTTAATGATTATAAATCTTTATACCCAAATCATATTGAAAATGTTAATATTATAAGATTTAAGTCATGTATTGAAGACGATATAAAAAAGATTAATAGTAAGTTTATAAAAGATACTATTAAAAAGTATGAATTATCTAATGAATTTATATTTCTACCAAATCAATTTTGGAAACATAAAAACCATATAACAGCATTTAAAGCGATTAATTACGTAGTGAATAAAAAAGGAAAAGACATTTGTTTGGTATGCACTGGTAATACACAGGACAATAGGAATAAAGACTATTTTAACAGTTTGTTAAATTATATAAAAGTTAATAAAATAGAAAATAATATAAAAATATTAGGGTTTATATCAAGAAAAGAGCAATTAGCTTTGATGAAAGCATCAAATGTTGTTATACAGCCATCATTGTTTGAGGGTTGGGGAACAGTTGTTGAAGATGCAAAAGCACTTGATAAAAGGATTATAATGTCAGATATAAATGTTCATTTTGAACAGAAAAATGAGAAATGTGTTTTGTTTGGGAGACTGGATTATGTAGAACTTGGGGAAATTATTTACAATTTGTAGAATATCAACCTATAGTCTACAGTTTAGGAGTATAAGTGCAACTAAAAAGTCTAATAGTAATAATATCATGAAAAGAATATTTTTTAGTTCAAAATCGAATTTAAATATAAAACCTACACAAATAAATATATTAAGATAAATTAGTTTTATTATTTATCTATTAATGTTGGGGGTTACATATGATATCAATTAATAAATCCTATTTTAAATCTAAAATTAAAAAAAATCCCTTTTTAGAGAATTTAGTAATACGAATTTATAAAAAAAATCTCCTTAATAATATAAAAAAACGGAATAATGGTAAAGGCAATAAAATTACATATGATAGGACTTCTATTCTATCAAATGTTGAATTTAAAACGAATGGTAATAACAACACAATTATAATAGGAGCTAAATGTTATTTGAAAAACGTTAAGTTCAATATAAATGGGGACAACCATGTTGTAAAGATCGGAAACAGAATACGATTTAATGGGGAGAGCTGTTTGTGGTTTGAAGACAAAAATGGAACGTTAACAATTGGAAATGATTCAACATTTCAAGGAGTTCATATCGCAGTAACAGAAAATAATTCAAGTGTAACAATAGGAAATGATTGTATGTTTGCACAAGATATTGATGTTAGAACTGGAGATTCTCATTCAATTATTGACACAGATACCAATATACGTATTAATGGTGCAAAGAATGTTGTAATTGGTAATCATGTATGGGTTGCATCTCACTGCATTATTTTAAAAGGAAATATAGTACCAGATAATTGTGTAATTGCGACTGGTTCCATAATAACTAAATCATTTAAAAATAGGGGAGTAATTATTGCAGGCAACCCTGGCAAAATTGTTAAAGAGAATATTAATTGGGACAGAAAAAGAATATAGTTATCTGGGCAAGTCTGTAGGTGAATATTTCATGCTTGTTATATTAAGCGTGAATGATTTTCATAGTAACTAAAGTTTAATTGCACTTATAAAAACATTTTTAAATATAAGATTTACAATTCATATTTAACGAGTGATTTAATTGTCAGTATATATATCCGAATGAATACTATTATGACATTTTCATACATGGTTATCAACTGTGAGAAGTATTAGTATGACTTATTTTCAGCTCTATCAGAAATGATTTTGAATAATATTTCTCACTAACGTCTATTAAATGTTCCACAATACAATTAATAGATGATTAATAAATCAAAATTAGTTAATTGTTTTTCTTGTTTAATCATATAACATTATAATTCCTAATCTGTTTGTTCATGAGTTAATATGGGTAGACTATAGTTTTTCTTCCAATATTATTAAAATCAATATTTTTGAAGCCTTTTAGTTGTTTGAATATGATAGAGCTTTTGTTTAACCCAAAGTTAGTTTTGCCCAAATTTATAAATCCAGGATTTACTTTGAAACTAATATTAGATTTAACAGTTCCATATTTAACAACATATTCGTTAATTGATGTGGTTTTAGTTTGATAAAGTACATTATTTTTAATAACATTATTGTTGGGAGTACCTGGAGTGCCATTTTTTAATATGTTTTTAAGTTCAGGATATTTATTAGACCAAATTATATTTTCATAAGGAACTTTTTTTAGATTTGTGTACAATGGTCCTAAGTTGGACCAAATCAATCCTCTAGCATCAAAGTTTATGGAATTCTTGCAATTAACAATAATATTATTTTCAATAATATTATCTCTTCCTCCGCCAATGAAAATTGGATTTTTAACTTTATAAAAAATATTTCCATAAATTTCTGCACTACTCATGCAATCATCTAAGTAAACTCCAGATACATTAGAATTATCAATATTATTATCAATATTATGTAAATAATTATATCTAATTATATTTCCCCTATAGGTCCAATCTCTCCCAGTATAGATAGCTCCAACATCGCTTGTTTCTGTTGCTACATTATATATTTCATTATATTCCAGTAAATGATCATTTCCGGAAAATAAAATTGCAGTATGAGAGGCATCGTGAATACTGTTGTGAGAAACACTTATACCAACTCCAGAAATATTGATGGCTGCACTATATGTCTTTTTTATTCTTGAATAATTATATATCTCATTGTTTGTGGTATAGTTATTGCAATGTGTAAGAGTATTTCTATTTCCACCGCTAATTAGTAAAGCACCTGTCCCAGTGTTATAGATTTTACAGTTTTCTATTCCATTATTTATTCCACCATATATAGAAATACCATTTTGTGAAGTATTTCTTATTATACAATTTTTAATTTTATCGTTAGTTCCATTTTCTATTACAATAGAATTAGCTCTGCTATTCTCAAAAGTAATACCTTCAATAGATACATTAGATGTATCTTTAATTTTTATAAAAGGCTCAGTAAGTTGAGATAATTGTATTTTTGAATTATTTATAGAGGTATTAGGAAGAAAGTATAGGAGTTTCTTGTCATAATCTATATAATACTCTCGAGGATTATCAAGTTCTTCTAATATATTATACAAATAAAAACGCTGGCCTTTCTTTATTCCAAAAGGTACTTTATCGGTAAAGTAAATAAGGTGACTAATAATATCAATGTTAGATGCTTTAACTGTAGAATAATTCCAATTATAGTACCAATAGCCACTCATCCATATGTTCTGATTTTTATGCCATAAGGAAGGTTGTGAGCCATTATATTTAAGTGAATATAACCCAGCATTGTTGTTATTCAGAACTTGACCTATGGTGAGGTATGAGTTATTTGGGAATTGAGCTAAGGTCATTGGATTATTATTATAAAATAGCTCCGGTGCTTTACTGATATTTTGAGTAGTACTATTAAAATTCATAGGATATTTCGATAAATCGGCTACTAAAATATTTTTTGATGATACCTTATTTACAAATTCATTAAGTACATTCATGTCATAAACTGGTTTAAAACTAGTACTTGGTAGATTGTATCCTCCAATAAAATATACTTTTTCTGCTTTGTAAGATTTGTATGTTATGGATAATGAATTATTTGCAGTATCACTTTTTTCTAGAGTAAAACTTTTATTTATAAAATAGTTACCACCACGCAGGAAAACAATTATATTTTTATGATATTTTTTATTTTTATTAATTTTTCTAATAGTGTTTCTTGCACCTTCTAAAGTCCTAAAAGGATGAGTTTTGTTACCTTTACTATCATCATTACCATAAGTTGATATATAAAATTTGATATCATAATTAGATTTGTAAGTTATAAAGATTAAAGGACATATTAGTAGAATTATTGAAATAAATATGATAAAGTTAAAAGGTTTTTTTATTAAGAAAATTTTCATATATAATCATGCTCCTATCTTAGACTTTAAGTTAGTCTGATATAATAACAATATTATATTAGACTAATTTGGAATTTTTGGCAAGAAAAAAATTCAAACTAGTTGTATTTGAAATAAGACTTTTAGAAAAATCAAAAAAGCAACAAATATTATTTAATAATTATAATGATATAAGGAATGAGGTGAAAATGATATTTAATAAATTTACAGATTTTTATTTATTATTATAATAATATCTTTAACTTTAAATATTGGTAATTTAAGATTTTAGACGGGAGGAAAGTAAAAGATGATGTAATTATTGGGTGATAAAACTAGGCAATAACATTTAGCAGTAAGATCACAATAAAAAGTCCATTAAAGTTCGCTCAAATTCGAATAGGGCCTCATTCTCGAATGGTATAAACCTATTAATTGGTGGAGAATTATACGTAGGTGCTAATTTTTCAGCAAGTGGAATAAATATTACAATACATTGTGATTTAAAAATGCATTTTGGTAATAATGTGTTAATTGGCTGGAGTTGTTTTTTTATGGATTCAGATGGTCATAATATTCTTAATGACAGAGGAGAAATTACTAACAAAAGCAAAGAAGTATATATAAGTAATCACATATGGATTTGTTTAGGTGTTTCTGTTTTTAAAGGTTCTGAAAAAGGTAACGTTTCCATTATAGCTGCCAATAGCACAGTATTAGGGAAATACGGAAAAGATAATTGCATTATTGGGGGAAATCCAGCAAAAATTATAAAAGAAAACATTAATTTGGGAAAATAAAATTTTATTTGTCATTTAATACTAGTGTTACATAGAAAATAATTTATTTTGACCAATTGCAATAACAAGTTGAACCAATTTGTATTTATACTTAAATCGTTGAA
>NZ_CALEVF010000225.1 GCF_937920395.1 uncultured Clostridium sp.
CGGTGGTGTGAGAGGTCGCTAAATAAACTAATTATTTAGCTCCTACTCGATTTTATTATAAAGTTACAAAATTTTATGAATCGTCTCTTAATATATTAAGGTCTTTTCCTTGCATTATCTTATTCATAGTTCTTGCAGAACACATTTTACCGCACATTGTGCAACTGTCAGCATTCTCTGGCATTGATTCTTTTCTATATCTTATGGCTTTTTCTGGATCTATCGCAAGTTCAAACATCCTCTTCCAGTTGAGAGCTTGCCTTGCAGTACTCATTTCATTGTCCCAGTCGCGGCTACCTGGAAGTTTTTTGCCTATATCTCCAGCGTGAGCTGCAATTTTGCATGCAATAATACCTTCGCGTACATCGTCAACATTCGGAAGTCTTAGATGTTCTGCTGGAGTAACATAACAAAGAAAATCAGCCCCTACACTTGCAGCCAAAGCACCACCTATAGCACTTGTAATATGGTCATATCCTGGAGCAATATCTGTAACTAGTGGTCCTAAAATATAAAAAGGTGCACCATGACATAATTTTTTAGCAAGTAATACATTAGCCTCTATTTCATTTATTGCCATATGACCTGGACCCTCTATTATAACTTGCACATTTTTTTCCCAAGCTCGTAAGGTTAATTCACCAAGTACCATTAATTCATGAATTTGACAAGCATCAGTTGCATCATTAATGCATCCTGGTCTACATGCATCGCCAAGGCTTAAAGTTAAGTCATATTTTTGACATATTTCTAATATCTCATCAAAATGTTCATAAAAAGGATTTTCTTTATGGTTTAATTCCATCCAAGCATATAGGAGTGATCCTCCACGAGATACAATATGAGTTATCCTCTTGTTTCTTTTAAATACATTTGCAGTTGCTGTGTTTAAACCAGCATGTATTGTTACAAAGTCAACTCCATCTTTTGCATGTTTTTCTACAACATCGATTAACTCTTTAGAAGTAATATCTTGTAATTCCTTATCATAAAAACCCAAGGCGTCATAAATTGGAACGGTACCTATCATAGCAGTAGAATCTGAAATAAGCCTTTTTCTAAATTCTTCAGTTTTACCAAAGGAGCTTAAATCCATAACAGCTTCAGCTTTCATATCTATAGATAATTGTACCTTTTTCATTTCTTCATCAATGTCACAGCAATCTTTTGAGATACCTAAGTTTACATTGATTTTAGTTTTTAAACCATCACCAACGCCCT
The DNA here is from genome assembly GCF_937920395.1 of uncultured Clostridium sp. Lineage (GTDB taxonomy): Bacteria > Bacillota > Clostridia > Clostridiales > Clostridiaceae > Clostridium_AD. Next base: position 1,222 of record NZ_CALEVF010000225.1, read on the forward strand.
CAGGACTTAGTATTTTATGATTTCTGTTAGCAGGAATTACGACTACCCCTCTTGATATTTTTTCTCTTAAAACTTCTTCTGGTATATTTTCTTTCTTTGCAACTATCTTCATCTCGTTAGTTATAATTCCTTTTTTTGCAGCATCCATTTGAGTTGTATACATCATTTTACAGTCTCCCTTATAGTTATATTATTTTTGATATAAAAAAAAGCAAGCTCATAAAGAGCTTGCAACAAAAAAACGTTGTAATAAACTCCCTACGTTGGAATTACCCAAATCAGGTTATGAGGGTCAGCGATAATATCTCTTTCTCAGCTCTTGGTGCGAGCTCCCCTTGTTTAATTTATTTAGTTATTATTTGTCTTAAGTATATTAGTAAAATAACCCTTTGTAAAGTCTTTTTTATATTTACTATAAGTAAAACATTGTATGGATGTAAAAGTATATATTAGGTTTATTAAAAAAATGTAAACAAATTGTAAACACAATGATTATAGTAGCATATTATGTGATATAGACAAGTCTATAAAATGTGATATGGAGGCGATTAACAATGTTAGCACCTTTTATAATATGCTTAAGAGAAGGCATAGAAATTTTCTTAGTTATTATTCCACTAATAGTTTATTTTAATAAAAACAAACTATATGGGATGACTAAGAGTGCATTGCTAGGTGGCGCTTTAGGAACTTTTATTGCAACTATAGTTGGCTCAATAATATTCTCTCAAGTTGCTTTACTAGACGGTTCTACAGGTAAATTATTTGATGGTCTTTTAGGGATAATATTAGCTGCACTTGTATTATATAGTGTAGTTCTTTTAAGAAAGAACAAATCATTTAATACAACTGCAAATCGACAATTTATTTCATTAAGCAAAAAAGGAGTATTTATACTTGCAGCTATAACATTCTTTAGAGAACTTCTAGAAGTAACATTATTTATATTAACTAGCGCAAACACAGGGTCTACTGCTTTATTGATAGGTTCATGTTTATTAGGACTTGCAAGTGCAGCGCTAATTGTTTATGTCGTAGTTAGAGGATTTTCAATGATTAATATAAGTGTAGTATTTTATATGCTAAATCTATTTCTAATTGGACTTGGTGCATACTACTTTGGTGATGGATTAGATGCTTTGTTTGGTAAATATGTACCTGAGATATTTAATTTGGGTATATTGCTATATGCAGTGCCTAGTTACTATTTAATGGTTAAAAGTGATCTAAAGAAATATCTGGCTTCAGGTATGATAAAATAAATAAATTTGAATGTTATATTAATCCCACACATTTTTATTTTCAAACTTGTTTGAAAATGATTATGTATGGGATGCTTTTTATGATCCTCTAATGAATGTAATGGACAAACTTAAGAAAAAGGGTATATTATATTATAGGACACTTAGTATCAATGCAAATCAGGAGGAATTCAATTATATGAAAAAGAAATCGTTTTACTCGAATCTGGATGAAAAAAATAGATACATTTTAAACTGCTGCTTTTTTGTTTTTGCAGTTAACGGTCTATATAGTATGATTTTAGGTTCGTTCTTACCAATAATCAGTACGGAATATGGATTAAACAATACAATGAGTGGTATATTACTTTCTGCGCATCAAGTAGGTAACCTTATATCTGGGTTTATTGCAGGTATACTACCGCTTTATTTAGGTAGAAAAAAGTCAATAATGTTTTTGTGTTGTTTTGTTATTATGGGATTTCTAATTATGATTATAACAGGTAATCCAGTTTTATTGATTTTAGGATTTCTATTTACAGGGTTAAGTCGTGGTAGTATATCTAATTTTAATAACACTGTTGTAAATGAAGTGTCAAACAGTAGTTCGTCAGCTCTAAATTTCTTACACAGTGTGTTCGCTGTTGGTGCATTAATTGCTCCGTTTTTAGTTATAATATGTACAAGTATGGCTGGAGATATTGGTTGGAAAATAGCTGCAGTAGTTATTATTATTCTCGCAATTATTTCTATCTTACTTTTTTCAAGAATGGAAATTGATGATGCTCCAAAGAAAAAAGAAAAAGTAATAATATCATATGAATTTTTAAAAAGTAAGTTTTTTTGGATTAGTGCTGGAATTTTATTTTTTTATTTGTGTGCGGAAGCGACTATTAATGGATGGTTGGTTAAATATTTTATCGATTCAAGTATAATGACTATAAAATATGCACAAATGCTTGCTTCATTATTATGGGTAGTTATTCTTGCAGGTAGACTAACATGTGCCTACATAGGAGATAAGATTTCTAAGAAAAAATTGCTTTTAATAACAAGCATCGGAACGGTTCTATTTTATTTGTTATTGTTGTCATCTAGAGATTTAACTATTATTACCATAGCTATAATGGGACTCGGGTTTTCTATGGCAGGAATATATCCAACAACAGTTTCAAGCATTGGTAACATCATTAAAGCTTATCCTATGTCAATGGGAGTACTTCTTATGATTGGTGGCATTGGAGCAATTATAATGCCAATTATAACTGGAGCGTTATCTGATTCTTTTGGAATTTTTGCTGGAATGAGTGCTATAGTATTTGCTATTGTTTTAATGATTATTTGTGTGGTTTTAAGTGTTGTAAATAAAAATGATATTGCATAGAGTTGTATAATATAATATGTGAATAATTATGACCTGTAAGCTACTTTGTAGTAGCCTAGAGGTCATAATGTTTTAGACTATTTAAGATTAAATCCTTGCTTATCTAAAAAATCTTTCATATGTGGTCTTTGAGGTTTGCCCATTAAATCAGAGACTTGGTTTGTCCATGTACCTACCCTTTTTCCTTTAGTCCTTTTCTCATAATAATCAGTAATACGAGTATCATATTCCTTCATTAACGATTCATCACGATCTATGTTATATATATCTGTTTTAAAGATTACATCTTTGGGTAATCTTTCTTTTTTATCTGGATTAGCATCAGGATAACCAATACACATTCCAAATACAGGGTATACACCAGATGGAATGTTTAGAATTTTACATATATCTTCTGGATTATTTCGAATTCCACCTATATAAACTCCACCTAGACCTAGAGATTCAGCAGTAATTAGAGCATTTTGAGCAGCAAGAGATGCGTCAACAGTTGCTAAAATAAAAGTTTCAGTATTTGTCTCAGCCATAGTTTTACCATTAATTTCACATGATGTTTTACTGCGGTTTAGATCAGCACAGAAAACTAAAAACAAAGGGCACTGCTCTACATAACTTTGATCTCCTGCGAGATGTGCTATGTTTTTTCTATTATGCTTATCAACTACATTTATAATTGTGTATGCTTGAATAAAACTAGATGTTGAGGCACATTGAGCACATTCAATAATAGTTTTTAACTTTTCAGGCTCTATAGGTTGATCTTTATATTTTCTTATAGACTTATGATTTTTTAATAAATTTATTGTTTCATTCATAGCTTTAACCACCTTAATTAGAATTTTGTTTATTAACACATTTTAAAATAATTTATTCATTACAATAATATACCACAAATCAATTTAATAAAAGTAATTATAACTATTAAAAATAGAATTTGCACATCTAATATTTAATAGTATATAGTATATTGTATATTAGATAGTTTATAAAATTATTGGAGGTAAGGAGTATGTATAAACTTTTAATTGCCGATGATGAACCAAGAATTAGGAGAGGTTTAAGAAATTCTTTAGATTGGAATGAATTTAATATTGAGGTGGTGGGTGAGGCTGAAGATGGTGAAATAGCCTTAAGCCAAACAGAGAAATTAAAACCAGATATAATATTTTTAGATATATGCATGCCATTTTTAAATGGTTTGGAGCTTATCAAAAAATTAAATGAGACAGATAATAATTGTATTATTATAATTATAACGGGATTTGATGAATTTGAATACATGCATGAAGCACTGAAGTTAAAAACATTCGATTATCTTTTGAAACCGGTTCAAAAGGAAGTACTTAGAGATGCAGTAAATAAAGCAATACAAGAAATAAGCAAGAATGAAGAGAAAGAAGTCTATTTGTATGATGGATGATCCTAAATATAAGATTTATGCAATTGCTTTTCTTTTAATGATTACTATATCAATAGTAATTATTAAGGCTGTTAATATAAAAAAATCAGAAGGTGCAGAATTCGTAATTGGTATGTCGCAGGCAAATTTAACGGAACCCTGGAGAATTTCTATGAATGATGAAATAATGGATGAGGCAAAGAAATATAAAAATATAAAAATTGTTTATAAAGATGCTGGTGGAGATACAGATAAACAAAAAAAGATATAAACGAACTTGTAAGTGATGGTGTGGATCTTTTAATTGTATCAATAAACGATTCAAAAGAGCTTACACTACTTGTGAGTAAAATATATAAATCAATGCCAGTAATAGTTCTCGATAGGGCTGTTGAAGGATATGATTATTCATTATATATTGGGCCAGATAACGAAAAAATAGGGATTCAAGCAGGAAATCTTGTAGTAAATTTAGTAGGAAAAGGTGAAGGAAAGGTCCTAGAGGTCCAGGGCGTAATAGATTCTTCTCCAGTTATAGCAAGGAGCAATGGCTTTAGAGAAGTTCTTAAAAAACATGATAACATTGTAATATCCAAAACTATTGTAAGCAATTGGCAAAGAGACGAAGCAGAAGATAAAGTTACAGAGGCACTTAAAGAGGATAAGAGTATAAATGTTATATTCGCGCATAATGACTATATGGCTTTAGGAGCATATAAGGCTGTTTATAAACTCGGGCTTAAGAATATAAAGATTATTGGGTTGGATGGTCTTAGTGGAGAAAACGGAGGGTTAGATTTAGTTTCTAAGGGAATGATAAATGGAACTTTTACCTGCAAAACTGGAGGCGATGAAGCTGTAGATTATGCAATGGATATATTAAATAAAGGGAGCGATATACCAAAAAAAATTCTACTTAAAAGTGATAAAATTATGAAGTCAAATGTAGATGAATATTTAAATAATAAATCAATAAAATTAGTATATAATAAACAATTAGTATTAGGATATGCTCAATTAATGTCAGAGAGTAAATGGAGAGAGGCAGATGCTAAATCAATTAAAAGCGTAGCCAAGGATGCTGGTATTAGTTTGGATTTTAGAGAAGAACGGTATACGCAGGAAGATCAAAAACGATTAATTAGGGAGTTAATAAAAAAGAAGGTAGATATAATTGCCTTTTCACCTTTTGTTAAATCTGGCTGGGATGATGTTTTGATCGAGGCAAAAAATGCAGGTATTCCAGTTATTTTATGTGATAGAAGTGTAGATTCGGATGAATCACTTTGGACCTGCAACATTGGATCAGATTTTGTGGAGGAAGGACGACGTGCTGCAAGATTAATATTAGAACATTTTAAAGAGAAAGAAGTAAATATATTTGAAATCAAAGGTAACCTAGGATCAGCCCCTGAAATTGAAAGAGATGCTTGATTTAATGAAATAATTAAAGAACATCATAATTATAAGATAATAGCAGCGAGTACTGGAAATTTTAATTTTGATGAGGGAAAGAAAGTAATGAAAAATTTTCTTGCAACTAAAAACAAAAAAATCAATGTAGTATTTGCTCAGAATGATGATATGGCACTGGGTGCTATTGGGGCTATAAAAGATGCTGGACTTGTTTCAGGAAAAGATATTATTGTTATTGGGATAGATGCCACTAGGCAAGCACTAATTTCTATAAAGGAAGAAGACATGTACAGCACTGTAGAATGTAACCCACTACTTGGCCCTCAATTAATGAAAACTGCGCGACAAGTAATGGAAGGCGATAAAGTTCCATTAAAAATAGTAAATGCTGAGGATATCTTTACAAAAATAAATTCAGCAAAAGAATTTAATAATAGAAAATATTAAAATATAGCTCTGCAAATGCAGAGTTATATTTTTTTGTTCCCAATAGTGTAAATAATAGCTGATTAGTATAAATACAGTAACGATAAGTAGATATATAATAAATGTAAACGATACAATAATAATTTTCGAGGGGGATTTATTAATGAAAAGCAAAAAGATTATTGCATTTTTTTCTGCAGCCATTCTAGTTACTTCGATGTTTGTTGGATGTGGTACAAAGACTACTACTGATGGCGCGAAAGCGACGTCAACTGATGCTTCGAAGAAAAAAGTTATTGGATTTTCTCAGGTTGGTGCGGAAAGTGGTTGGAGAACAGCAGAAACAGCTTCAATAAAAACAATTCCAACTTTAGATCCAACATTTGAATTAAAATTCTCAGATGGACAACAAAAACAAGAAAATCAAATAAAAGCTATTAGATCTTTTATAGCACAAAAAGTTGATATTATTGCTTTAGACCCAGTTGTTGAAAATGGTTGGGATACAGTATTAAAAGAAGCAAAAGATGCAAAGATACCAGTAATTATAGTAGATAGAGGTGTAAAGGTTTCAGATGAATCTCTATATGCTGGATTCTTAGGATCTGACATGGAAGCAGAAGGAAAAAAAGCGGCAAAAGTATTAGTGGATAAGTTTGGGAAAGATACGAAATTAAATATAGCTGAAATCCAAGGAACTGTAGGATCAAGTGCTATGGTTGGACGTGCAAAAGGGTTTAGGGAAGGTATTGCAGCTTACCCGAATTACAAAATTATAAAATCACAAACTGGTGATTTCACACGTGCAAAGGGTAAAGAAGTTATGGAAGCTTTCATGAAATTAGATGGAAATAATATCAATGTTCTATATTCACATAATGATGATATGGCTATCGGAGCAATTCAGGCAATTGAAGAAGCTGGAAAGAAACCTGGAAAAGATATATTTATATTAGCATCAGATGGTATTAAAGAATACTTCCAAGCTATGGTAGATGGAAAAGCAAATGCAACTGTTGAGTGTAATCCGCTACTTGGACCACAATTATTAGAGACTGCAAAATTAGTTTTAGCAGGTAAACCAATAGAACGATGGGTTAAATCTAAAGAAGGCGTATTCATCGCAGCTCAAGCTGCTAAAGAGTTACCAAATAGAAAATATTAATTTGTAAATTATAATATAAGAGTAGGAAGGTTATACCGTATCCTACTCTTATATTATAAAAAAAATTTTCTATATCCATTTCAAAGGGGGTAAAAAGGATGGAAGATAAGAATGTTGTTTTAAAAATGGAAAACATATGTAAATCATTTCCTGGTGTAAAAGCTTTAGCATCTGTAAATTTTGAACTTGCAAAAGGTGAAATCCATACTCTTATGGGGGAAAATGGAGCAGGGAAGTCAACACTAATAAAAGTACTTACTGGTGTGTATAAAATAGATGAAGGAAAAATAATATTAAATGGAAAAGAAATTTCTATTTCGTCTACCAGGGATGCACAAGAACAGGGCATAAGTACAGTGTATCAAGAAGTGAATTTGTGTTACAATCTCACAGTTGCTGAAAACATTTATATTGGTCGTGAACCTATGAAGAATAAAAGTATTGATTGGAATAAGATGAATGAAAATGCTACCAAGCTATTAGAGGAAAGATTGAATTTAAAAATTGATGTCAAAAAAATATTATCTACTTATTCTGTTGCTATACAACAAATGGTTGCAATTGCACGTGCAGTGGATATTTTAAGGGGTATATTAATATTAGATGAACCAACATCAAGTTTAGACTCAAATGAAGCAAAACAATTGTTTGTTGTAATGAGAAAATTGAAATCAGAAGGGATGTCAATTTTATTTGTAACTCATTTTCTGGATCAAGTTTATGAAATTTCAGATAGAATTACAATACTTAGAAATGGAGAATTTGTTGGAACTTATGAGGCTAAAAATCTTACTCGTATTGAGTTGATTTCTAAAATGATTGGAAAAGATATCGGTGAAGTAGAAAAGTTAAATAACATTTTTAAAAATACTACTAGAAAACTTAATGGAGAGAAATTAATTGAAACACATCAATTTGGAAAAAAAGGTACAATTGAACCCTTTGATATAGATATTAGAAAAGGAGAAGTGCTTGGACTAGCTGGTCTTCTAGGATCAGGGAGAAGCGAAATTGCAAGGCTAATTTTTGGTATAGATAAATCAGATCATGGAACCATTGAGATTAAAAGTAAAAAATACTCTTATATTTATCCTAAAAAAGCAATTTTACAAGGTTTTGGATTTTGCCCTGAAGACAGAAAAATAGAAGGCATTGTAGGGCAGTTAACTATTAGGGAGAACATAATACTAGCTATCCAGTCTAAACGTGGGATAATTAAATATTTGTCAATGAAAAAGCAACAGGAAATAGCTAAAAAGTATATAGATTTACTGTCTATTAAAACACCTAGTATGGAACAAAGAATTGATAATTTAAGTGGTGGAAACCAGCAAAAAGTAATATTAGCAAGGTGGCTTGCTACAAATCCAGAACTTTTGATTTTGGATGAACCTACAAGAGGAATCGATGTAGGTGCAAAATATGAAATTGAAAAGCTTGTAGCTAAGCTCGCGAGTGATGGGGTAACTATTTTATTTATTTCTTCAGAACTTCAGGAAATAGTAAGAAGTTGTGATAGAGTACTTGTGCTCAGAGATAGAAAAATCATTAAAGAACTAATTGGGGAAGAAATACAAGAAGAAAATATTATGCAAGCAATTGCAGGGAGAGGGTAAAATAATGCACAAAATTAAAGATATATTTAAAAAGTTTTATGCAATGCAAATCTTTTGGCCAGTAGCATCTTTAATTGCATTAATATTTTTGAATTTTATAATTAGACCTGGATTTGTAAGCATTAATATTAGGGATGGTCATTTATATGGGAATTTAATTGACATAATTAATCATGCAGCTCCACTTATGCTCATATCCATTGGAATGACCATTGTAATTGCGACGCAATGGATAGATATTTCGGTAGGATCTATTATTGCAATTAGTGCTTCTGTTTCAGCATCTATTATTGTTATTAGTGGTAATGTGCCTCTTGCCATACTTGCAGGTATATTTGCTGGACTTATTTGCGGTATGTGGAATGGGATGCTAGTAGCGTATATAGGAGTGCAACCTATGGTTGCTACTTTGATTTTGTATATAGTGGGTAGGGGTATTGCACAGTTAATAACAGGTGGACAAATATTAACATTTACAAATAAAACTTTTATTTTTATAGGTACCGGTTATTGGGTTATACCTTTTGCAGTATATATAGCGGTTTTAGTTGTAGGAATTGTGTTTTATTTAATGCGAAAGACTGCTCTTGGATTATTTGTTGAATCTATAGGAGTAAATAACAGTGCCAGTAAATTTGCAGGCATTAATTCTAAAAGAGTGATTTTTTCTCTGTACGTAATTTGTGGTATTTTGTCTGGAATTGCTGGAATTATTATATGTTCAAATATAAAATGTGCAGATGCAAACAATGCAGGGTTGTGGCTTGAATTGGATGCTATTCTTGCAACGGTTATTGGAGGAACATCGATGGCAGGGGGAAGATTTTATATAGGTGGAACTGTTATAGGGGCTTTATTTATCCAAACGTTAACAACAACAATCTACAGTATGGGGGTACCACCAGAAATTACATTAGTTGTAAAGGCTGTTGTAGTAATTGTGGTGTGATTAATTCAAACTACAGAGTTTAGAAAAATGTTTAACGGAAGATTGTTTCATAATAAAAGTAATATGAAAGCAAAGAAGGTGGAAAGTATATGAAACAAGTTAAACTTAGAAAAGAAAACTTTAAGTTAAACCCTGCGTTTATTTCTATTTATGCTACGGTAGGTCTATTCGTAATTATGTTTTTAACTGGTTCGGTGTTATATGACGGTTTTTTCTCATCACAGGTATTAGCAAATTTGTTTATTGATAATGCGTATTTAATTGTTATATCCATTGGAGAAACATTTGCAATACTCACAGGTGGCATTGATCTTTCTGTGGGTGCTATGATTGCTTTCACAAGTATGATTTGTGCGGACCTACTAAGAAAAGGTGTGAACCCATTTATTGTTATGATTTTTGTTTTGGTAATAGGTATTATTTTTGGTACAGTTCAAGGATATTTAATTCAAAAATTTAAACTTCATCCTTGGATTGTAACATTAGCAGGTATGTTTTTCGCTAGAGGTTCAAGCTACATTATCAGTATAGATACTATAACTAATCCAGTTTTTACAAAGATTGCTGGTTTTAGAATACCTGTTATACCGGGAACTTTTATCTCCATTAATGTAGTGATAAGTTTATTTATAGTAGCAGCGGCAGTATATATACTTAATTATACAAAGTTTGGTAGGACTGTTTATGCGATTGGTGGAAGTGAAAATTCTGCAATACTTATGGGACTTCCAGTTGCAAAAACTAAAATTTTGGTATACACACTATCTGGATTTTGTTCTTCATTAGGAGGATTGTTATTTACAATATATACGCTTTCAGGTTATGGGCTACATTGTAATGGGACTGAAATGGATGCAATAGCGGCTTGCGTAATAGGGGGCATATTATTAACAGGAGGATCTGGATACCCAATAGGTCCAATGTTCGGTGTGCTAACTACTGGAATTATTCAAAGTTTAATCATGTTCGATGGAACATTGAATTCATGGTGGACAAAAATTGTAGTTGGATTACTGTTATTTGTCTTTATTGTTCTTCAAAGGGTAATTGTAATAAGTAACGAAAAGAAAAAGAAAGTAGCAATAGCGTTGAAAGCTTAGATATAATTAATACCAAAGGAAGTATTTAAAATATTTTTAGATACTTCTTTTGCATTGTACAAATTGTAATTTTTGGTTATGATGGTAATGAAACTAATAGGAGGGGGAAGATGAAGAAATTTGTAGAAATTTTCTTTAATAGAAGTATAAAATATAAACTGTCTTTTTATTTCTCCTTAGTTATTTTAATACCAATAATAACAATTTCAATTTTAGGGAACTTGTTATATAAAAATTCAATTACTAAACAACAAAATGAAAATATTAACCAGATGGTAAGTCAAATAAGTAATAATATAGATTTATATATGAAGGATACAGAAAATATAATTAATTATTTATCTGAAGACCCAAGAATTCTAAAGTTTTTAGATAACACAAATAGAAATAGTGTAATTAAACAAAATATTGAGAACGGCGGCTTGGATGAATCATTAAAAGCCATAAGTAGTTTCACTACATTTCATCCAGAGATAGCGGGGATAATGATAGTTAAACAAGATGACACATTTATAAGTGATGTTATGGGCAGAATTTCAAGAGATCCTCTTGTAAAAGAAAAATGGTACGTGGAGGCATCAAAAAATTCAAAGACTATGCATCTTTTTAGTAAACCGATAGGTAGGAATATTAGTAATGTTTTTCAATATAGTGCTGATGATGTGGTATCAATGTCAAAAGCTATAATTGATAAGAAAACAGGTAAATGTATTGACGTAATTCTCATAGACATGAAACTAGATATTATTAAAAGCGTAATAGAACATGCTAAACCTACAAGAAACGGATTTGTATATATTGTAGATAATAACGGTGAGATAGTATATTCTCCAGTTAATGATATAGTATATAGAATAAAAAGTGAGTGGACGAATAACTCAAGTGGAGAAATTTTAATCAAAAGAATTAAGAGAAATCAAAAATTTAATTAGCTTAGTAGAAATGGAAGGAAAAAAGAAGAGAAAGGCTGAAATAAGTATATTGCATGCTCAAATAAAACCACACTTTATTTATAACACTTTAGACACAATTCAATGGATGGCTCAAGAGCATGATGCTCAGGATATAGTTAATATAACTTATAATTTAACTAATCTTTTAAGAATTGGATTAAGCGCTGGTGAGGAGAATATTAAGATATCTCAAGAAATTAAGCATGTTGAAAGTTATTTATTAATTCAAAAAATAAGGTATGAGGATAAGCTTAATTATGAAATTAATATTCAGAAAGAAATATTAGATTTAAATGTAATAAAATTAATATTGTAGCCAATTGTAGAAAATGCAATTTATCATGGTATTAAAGAAAAAAGAGGTAGTGGATTTATTGAAATAAAGGGTATGATTAAAAATGATAAAATATGTTTTATCATACAAGATAATGGAATAGGCATGGTGGATGAAAAACTATTGAAAATAAATGAAATGCTAAGGGGTAAAACTAACTCAAAAGATATAATTGGATATGGAATTTTCAATGTAAATGAAAAGATAAAATTGACATATGGTGAAGAGTTTGGATTAGAGTATCATAGTGTTTATGGTGAAGGTACTACGGTATTAGTGTGGCATCCAATTATAAGAAATTAGTAAGGCGTCATAATATATATTTATTTTTAAAAGCTTTTTAAAACCACTTGAAAAAGTTTAGTAAAACGATTACAATATAGATATAAATGTAAAATAGACTAAAATCATTAAGGTATATTAAAAAAATAGCTTATTAAGGTGATGTAAATAAATAATAAATAATGAACAGGGGGTATAATATGTATTTTTTAGGAATTGACTTAGGCACTTCTTCAGTGAAAATTATAATTATGGATGAGAGCGGTAAAGTAGTAAAAACAACGACTAGAGATTTTGAAATTAGCTATCCACATATAGGATGGGCAGAGCAAAATCCAGATGATTGGTGGGAGGGTACAAAAGAGGGCATTAAAGAGATTATTAAGCTAAGTGGCTTAAAAGCCGATGAAATAAAGGGAATAGGATTTAGCGGACAAATGCATGGTTTAGTGCTTTTAGATAAAGATAATAAGGTATTAATGCCTGCAATTTTATGGTGTGACCAAAGAACGCAAGAAGAATGTGATTATCTAAACAATGTTATAGGTCAGGATAAACTTTCCAAATATACAGCAAATATGGCACTAACAGGTTTTACTGCACCTAAAGTATTATGGGTTAAAAAACATAAACCTGATATATATAATAAAATTGCTAAAATGATGTTGCCAAAAGATTACATAAGATTTAAACTTACAGGTTTGTTTGCAACAGATGTATCTGATGCATCAGGAACATTAATGCTTGATGTTAAAAACAGAAAATGGTCTAAGGAAATGTTGAATATTTTAGAAATAGATGAAAAACTTTTACCTAAAGTATTTGAATCCTATCAAGTAACGGGAAGAGTATGTGAAGAGGCTGCAAAGGTTACAGGCCTTTCCGAGGAAACACTAGTGGTTGCAGGGGCTGGAGACCAAGCAGCTGGTGCCGTTGGTACTGGTACTGTTGATAGTGGTGTAGTTTCTGTGGCACTCGGTACTTCTGGAGTGGTATTTGCTTGTGACAAAAAGTTTTCAGTAGATAAAAAGAATAGATTGCATTCATTTTGTCATGCAAATGGTAGATATCATCAAATGGGAGTTATGCTTTCAGCAGCATCATGTTTACAGTGGTGGAATGATAATATAAATTTAGATACTAAAGAGAATTCTTTTGAATCTTTACTAACAGAGGCTGAGAATTCAACTGCTGGCTCTAAAGGTATAATTTATCTACCATATCTTATGGGAGAGAGGACACCTTATAGTGATCCTGATGCAAAAGGGGCATTTATAGGTTTGAATATAACACATACCAGGGGTGATATGACCCGTTCTATTCTTGAAGGAGTATGTTTTGGACTTCGCGATTCTTTAGAAATTTTAAAGAGCATGGGCGTAGATGTGAAAGAAGTAAGAGTAAGTGGCGGTGGTTCAAAGAGTACACTTTGGAAGCAAATATTGGCAAGTGTATTTAATTTAAAAGTTAGTTCTATAAATTCAAAGGAAGGACCTGCATATGGAGCAGCAATATTGGCTGCGGTAGGTTGTGGACTTTATGATAATGTTGATGATGCTTGCAATTCATTAATTAAGATAACAGATACTATAACGCCAATAGCAAAAGATGTTGATAAATATGATAAAACATATAAGGTTTATGCTTCACTTTATGGATGCTTAAAAGACAAATTTAAAGAACTAAGTAAGTTGAATTCACTAGAAAACTAGGCAGGATGGGTGATGTTTTGAAAAAGTTTAAGATTCTAGATCAAGAAACTATTAAACAAATAAACAAGAAGAATATAATACAGCTTTTGTATAAAAAAGGTCAAATTACAAAACAACAAATATCAAAAGAACTTCATATAAGCATACCTACAGTAATTAGTAATGTAAATGAGCTTATAGAAGAGGGTTACTTGGATGAGGCAGGAGTAGCAGAATCTACCGGGGGAAGAAAGCCGATTATTGTAAGATTTTTATCTGATGCTAGATACTCATTTGGAGTTTGTGTAACCCCTAGCAAAATAAGAATCGCATTAATTAACTTTAAGCTAGAAATAATTAAAGAAAAGGAATTTAAATTATCACAAGACATTGAAAGTATAGATATAGTAATGGATAAAATCAAAAGGTGTATAGACGAATTAGTTGATAGTTTTAATATACCAAAGGACAAGGTAATTGGAGTAGGTTTTTCACTTCCAGGTACTGTAAATGAAGAAGAGCTACTTTTGGTGAATGCACCAAATCTTAAATTAAATAATATAGATTTTAAAAAATATGAAAGATTATATGGTTATAAACTTTTCATGGAAAATGAAGCCAATGCAGCAGCTTATGCTGAAACATTTATAAATCCTGATAAAGTTATAAAAAACTTAGTTTTTGTATCTATTACAGAGGGAATAGGCACGGGAATAATGATAAATGATAATCTTTACAAGGGAAGCAATAAGCATGCTGGTGAGTTTGGACATATGACTATAGTAAAAGATGGAGAGCTATGTAATTGTGGTAAAAAAGGATGTTGGGAACTATATGCATCTGAAAAAGCACTAATAAACAAGTACAATAAAGAATTTAATGCAGAGGACAAAAATTTAAAAGAATTTTTTAAACTCACGAAAACAAATGAAAAAGCAAACAAAATACTAGATAATTACATTGATTATCTTGCAGAAGGAATTAAAAATATCATTTTAATAACAGATCCTGAGGAAATTATAATAGGAGGGAAAATTGCCTACTATGAAGAGTATTTTAAGGAGTCTTTGATGAAGAAGGTTTTTGAGGAAAATAGTTTTTATATTAAAGAAGAATGTACTTTATCATTTTCAAAATTAAAAGAAAATGCATCAATATTAGGTGCAGCTTTAATGACCATGCAAGAAATATTTTTTACAAGTAAAAAAATAATATAAATGCAATATTTATATTATGGTATATCATTACAATAGTTACATGGTATATAATAGAAATAAATTAGGTTGTACAAAGAAATATGATAAGTTATTATGATTAACAGATAATATTTAAGAAAGGAAGAGTGAATTATGAGTATAAAAACAAATTTCGGAATAGTAGATGGTAAGGAAGTATATCTTTTTACTATCAAAAATTCAAAGGGTATGGTTGCGCAGGTTAGTAATTACGGAGGGACATTAGTGTCATTAAAGGTTCAAGGAAAGAATGGCACCTTTGATGATGTAGTTTTAGGTTATGATAAATTAGAAGATTATAGAAAGTATAACTATTTCTTTGGAGCAACGATTGGCCGAGTAGCAAATAGAATAGGAACTGCTAGTTTTGAAATCAATGGAAATAAATATAATTTAGCTAAAAATGAAGGCGAAAATCATATACATGGTGGAGTAGTAGGATTTGATAAAAAAGTATGGGAAGAAAAAATAGGATCAAAAGATACTGATAATAGTGTAGAATTGTCTTACCTTAGTGTTGATGGAGAGGAAGGATACCCAGGCAATCTTAATGTATCTGTTAAGTTTACAGTTTCCGAGGATAATGAATTAAAAATAGAGTATAAGGCTATTTCTGATAAGGATACTATAGTGAATCTTACTAATCATTCTTATTTTAACCTCTCGGGTCAGGGCTCAGGAGATATTTTAAAACATCAGGTTATGATTAATGCTGATAAATTCACAAGGAACAATAAAAATTCTATACCTACCGGTGAAATAATAGATGTTGCAAATACACCAATGGATTTTAGAAAATTAACATATGTTGGAGAAAATATTTCAAGTAGTTATGAACAAATTGTATTTGGTAATGGATATGATCATAACTATATAATTAATAATACTGGTAAAAAACTTGAAAAGGCAGCTGAAGCTTATGATGAAAAAAGTGGACGTGTTATGGAAGTTTATACAACTAAACCAGGAGTACAGTTTTATACAGCAAACTTTCTAACAGGGCAAGAACTGGGAAAAGGTGGGACAACATATAATAAAAGAGATGCTTTATGTTTTGAAACACAGTATTTTCCTAATGCAATTAATACTGAGAACTTTGAGTCACCAATACTTAAAGCAAAACAAAATTATGAGAATGAAACAATATATAAATTTTCAGTAAGGTAAGAGTATTTTTAGTAAAGTGGATTTCATCGTATATTAAGGGATGAAATTCATTTTTATTTTTTGTATAACTTCAATTGAATATATCATTTCTATAATTTGTATGATATGCTTTACATATAAAATTCAAGATAAATAAAAAATGTTTATTAAAAAAGAAAGTTTTGAGATGTTTCAGAAAGGAAGTGAGTATTTAGTGTGTTTGTATACTTATAATACGATGCTCACTAAAGCTAAAATATGGATAATGAATTTCCAAATGCAGAGAATATATTAGGTTGTTTATTAGAAAATTTGGAGGAAGGAATTCATGTAATAGACTGTGAAGGCAGAACTATTTACTACAATAGTGTTATGGGAAAGGTAGAAGGTGTAGAGCCTATAGAAGTCATAGGTAAAAAGGTTAATGAGTATCTAGAGGATGTAAAAGATGATGAGTCTACACTTATGAATGTATTAAAGTCTGGTGAAAAGATTGTAGATTTAATACAACATTATGGTAATGGATACAAGAAAAAAGTGACGACGATAAATACTACTATTCCAGTAACTTTAGAAAATAAAGTTACTGCAGTGATTGAAATAGCTAAAGACATGACTCAATTAAAAGAGTTAACTGAAAATATTTGTAAATTACAAAATTTAGATAAAAAGCTTAATACACATTATATTTTTAGCGATATTTATGGTGAGAATCCTGTTATGAAAAATATTATAGAGAAAGCCCAAAAGGCTAGTATGTCAAGTTCATCTGTATTATTATATGCTGAAACTGGTTCAGGAAAAGAAGTTTTTTCTCAAAGTATTCACTATTGTGGTATTAGGAAAGATAAGCCATTTATACCTATAAATTGTGCAGCTATTCCTGCTTTATTGTTAGAAGGAATGCTTTTTGGTACAGAAAAGGGAAGTTTTACTGGAGCTGAAAATAAAAAAGGATTGTTTGAAGAAGCAAATCATGGAACCATTTTGCTTGATGAAGTTAATTCACTAGAACCATATCTTCAATCTAAACTTCTAAGAGTACTTCAAGATGGTTATATAAGACCTATTGGAAGCACTAAAAGTATATATATAGATGTAAGAATAATAGCCACATTAAATGAGGAGCCACAAAAACTTATAGAAAGTGGTAAACTAAGAAAAGATTTTTATTATAGGTTAAGTGTACTGAGAATAGATATTCCTCCACTAAGAGAAAGAAAAGAGGATATTATTTTATTTGTAAAAAAACTAATTGAAAAATATAATAGAATTTTAGGTAAAAATATAAAAGGTATAGATGATAATATGATGATAAAACTTAAAGAGTACAATTGGCCGGGAAATATTCGTGAATTAACAAATGTTATTGAATCTGCGATGAATATGGCAGACAATAATTCGATTTTAACGGAAAATTATTTTGATTCTAAAATTATATATGAAAACAACAAAAATTCTTGTGATGTTTTGTCAAAATCAGATGATAAATTTGATTTAGAAGGTTACATGATTAATATTGAAAAAAATATAATAAAAAAAATATTAAAAAAGAATAATTTTAATGTTAGTAAAACTGCTAGAGAGCTTAGTATTTCAAGACAAAATCTTCAATATAAAATAAAAACATATAAAATAGTATAAAATCAGAAAAACATGCAAAATTATTTGCTAATCATGCAAAATATTTTGCAGGCCTAATTAAGTTTAGAAGAGATTGAAGCTGCTGGGAATTATTAGTTTAAAATTTTTTATTATAATAAAATATGCAGAATATTTTGCATGTTTAAAACACATGTATTTAAGCAATGGCTTAAATACATGTGTTTTTATTTGGCATGGTAATTGCTATTAGTAAAGTAAGAATGTTAATAAAGTAATTTAATAATAATTTCGATTTTGGAGGTAAAAATTATGATTAAAAAAGGCACCTGGGTTGAAGTAGAAGAAATCGTTTTAGAACCAAAGGATAGAGCTGCAAATATTCCAGATGAGACAAAGAAAACTCCGCTTAAATGCTGGATACGAGGAAATTGTCTTAGTGATTGTGAATTAGGAAATGAGGTACAAGTTGAAACTAATGTAGGTAGAATTGCTAAAGGAATAGTTGTTCAAATAGAGCCAGGATATTACCATACATATGGTAAATATGTTGAAGAAATAAGTAATATAGGAAAGCAAGCTAGAGAGATGATATCTCAGTAAAATAATGACTTTAAATCTAGGTTTAATAGGAGGTTTTACAACATGAATAAATATGAAGAGCTTATGGCTAGAAAGAATGATATAATTTTAAAATCTATAGGAATAGATTATAGCAAATATGAAACTGGCAAAATTTCATTTGATTATGAAGCTTTGATGAGTGATGTTGAATATTCTTTTGAAGAAGTTAAAAAAATTCAAAGAGAGGTGGGAGTAGGAGATACTCCACTTCTAGAATTAAGAAATATAACAAAACTAGCAAGAAAGGTATCAAAGACTGGACATGCAGCTAGAATATTTATTAAAGATGAGAGCTGCAACCCATCTGGAAGTTTTAAAGATAGAAGAGCGTGCGTATCTGTATTTGATGCAATGAAGAGAGGGTACAAGGGCGTAGGAGCAGCTACTTCAGGTAATTATGGAGCTGCAGTTGCATCTCAAGCAAATATACGTGGCCTTAAATGTATAATTGCAAACGAATGTTATGATTCAAGAAAAGTAGGACAACCAGAAATATTAGAAAAAGGAAGAAAGTGCGAAGGATTTGGAGCAGAGGTTGTTAGGCTTTCTGTAGGTCCTGAATTATTTTATACTTATCTAAAAATTCTTGAAGATACTGGTTATTACAATGCTTCACTATATTCATCTTATGGAGTAGCTGGAATTGAAACTTTAGGATATGAAATAGCTGAGCAGTGTAGAGAAAAATTAGGAAAAGATCCTGATGCTGTTATTATAACTCAGGCAGGTGGTGGTAATACTACTGGTACTGCAAGAGGACTTATAAGAGCTGGTGCAGTGGATACAAAGATAGTAGGAGCTTCTGTTGATCTTTCAGGATTACACATGGCATCAGATATAGATTTCAATAAGAAATCGTTTACTACCGGACATACAGGATTTGGGATTCCGTTTATGACCAATCCTGATAGGTCAGATGTACCTAGAAGTTCCGCTAGACCATTAAGATATTTGGATAGATATGTAACAACTACTCAAGGTGATGTATTTTGGATGACTGAAGTATTAGCACAACTTGAAGGACTCGAACGAGGACCAGCGGGGAATATTTCACTAGTAGCTGCGTTTGCAATTGCTCAGGAATACGATGATGATGCTATTATAGTTGTTCAAGAGACTGAATATACAGGAGCAGGCAAACATATATTACCTCAACTTAATTTTGCTAAAGATAATGGAATTAAAGTTTATGTTGGTAATCCAGAGGAACAAATACCAGGTAAGAATATAGTAATTCCGTCTCATCCATCAAAGGTAAAAGTCACTGATGTTAGTATGGAAGGGTTAAAAAAATCATATATGAAAAATATAATTAAGAAATTAGGTGAGAACAAAGCGGAGCAGGTTGATATTGAATATTTGTCTTTGGAAACAAAAATGTCCAAAGAAAAAATAGTAGAAATATTAAAACAACATGATATAGAAATATGTTAGGGGGAGTTTAATTTATGAAAAGAGAAGATGATTTCGAAGTAAGAAGAGAACATTTAAAAAAATTGACGAATGATCAGTTATATGACAAGTTTTGGAGTCTTACCAATCAAGTTGTAAAACCAATGGTGGATTTAGCGTATAATCATACATCTCCAGCAATTGAACGTTCTGTAGTACTTAGAATGGGCTTTTCTAGTTTACAAGCTCAGCCTATAATATCTTATGGAACTAAATGGAACCTACTTGGTAAGGGTATAGGAAATGTGATTTTAACTTATGCAAAGCTTAAAGATATGGATTATATTAAAGCAGGAGTGGAACTTTCTAAAGGAATAGGCTGGGATGTCGTATCTGAAAAAATGAAAGGAAGTGACAACTAATGCAGGAAAAACTAGAAGAAAATACAAAACTTAATGTAGAAGAGATATTAAAGGATTTAGATAAGTATGAACCTAAATGGAGAGGCTGGCACTGGAGAGAAAAAAATGAAAATGGAAAGATTGGTGAATTCACATATCATGAAATATCGGCACCTTTAAAGAAGAGTCAACCTCTTCCAGCAGCAAGGAGTTTTGGGAATATAGATCCACAACCAAGAGCAACTATTACCACAGAAATTGCTTCAGGTAGATTTGAAGATGATATAAGAAGAATGAGAATGGCAGCATGGCACGGTGCGGATCATTTGATGGTTATTAGAACAATGGGACAAAGTCATTTTGATGGGTTACTCGAAGGAACCCCTGAAGGATTTGGTGGGGTACCAATAACTAGGAAAGAAATTAGAGCAACAAGAAAAGCTATAGATTTAATAGAAGAAGAAGTAGGAAGAAAGATTAATTTCCATTCTTATGTATCTGGTGTTGCAGGTCCAGATGTAGCAGTTATGTTTGCAGAAGAAGGAGTTAATGGAGCTCATCAAGATCCACAATACAATGTACTTTATAGAAATATTAATATGGTTAGATCTTTCGTTGATGCCGCAGTTGCAAAAGGCATCATGGCACATGTTGGAATGCTTCAAATAGATGGTGCACATAATGCAAATGCAACAGCTATGAAGGGCTATAAGGTAATGCCAGAGCTTATGGTGCAACATGCTATAAATTCTTGCTTTTCTGAGCTCGTTGGAATGAAACCAGAAAATATTGCTTTATCAACAGTACCGCCAACATCAGCACCAGCGCCTTGTATGAGATATGACTTACCTTATGCAGTTGCTCTAAGGGAGTTTTTCAAAAAATATAAAATGAGAGCTCAAATGAATACTAAATATATAGAATCCTGTGAAAGGGAAGCTACAGTAGGACATACTTTGAATCTTTTAATATCGGAGTTAACATCAGCAGATATTCAAAGTACAATAACCCCTGATGAAGGACGTAATGTTCCTTGGCATTATAATAATATTCATGCCATAAACACAGCTAAACAGGCATTTATAGGTATGGATGGATTAATGGATATGATAGAACTTAAGAAAACTGGATATCTAAGAGAAAAGGCAAGAGAAATTCAAGAAAGAGCTGTTTTATTCTTTGAAGAAATAATCGATGTAGGTGGATACTTTAAAGCTGTAGATTCTGGATTTTTTATTGATTCAGGCCAGTACCCAGAAAGAAATGATGACGGTATTGCAAGAAAGATTTTAGGTGGAGATGCAGTTGGAACAATAGTTAAGAGAGAGGCGGATTATTTTGCACCAGTTTGTGGTCATTTTGGATACAATAATGTTCCAAAAGAGTATAAAAAACCTTGTGATGCTATTGATGGATGTACATTGTGTAATCATTCCAAAATTATATACATTGATGAATTAGATGATAATGATAATGTATTTAAGAGAATGGAAAAAGTTAAAGAAGATGGAACTGTGGTTCCCGAGGTTCAATGGGCTAAAGATGGGTATGTAAAAATCACTTTATGTATACCAGAAAATGAACAGATTAGTGAAGCTGCAGCTCTTGAGATGGGAAAGAGAATGAATTTGAAAAATGTAGAAATTGTTCATAAACAAGTGTTACAAAAGGCTGAAGGAACTCTCGTTGAAATAAAAGGAGTATGTGATTTTACACCTATAAAACGTGATGAGTTAGTTCTTCCAAAGAGAAGAAAATCACTATCAGATCAACAAATGAAAGATTATGTAAAACAGCATCCAATAAAGGTTGTTGCAGCAACTGTTGGGGAAGATGAACATTCAGTTGGAGTTCGTGAAGTTATTGATATTAAACATGGTGGAGTTGAAAAATTCGGTATAGAAGCAATTTTCCTTGGAACCTCATGTCCAATAGAAAAACTTGTAGATGCGGCTATAGAGTCAAAAGCTCAAGCTATACTCTGTAGTACAATAATTAGTCATAACGATGTTCATACAAAGAACATGAAAAAACTTAGTGATCTTTGTATAGAAAAGGGAGTAAGAGATAAGATTATACTTGTTTCAGGTGGAACTCAAGTAACTGATGAAATAGCTAAAGCAAACGGAATGGATGTTGGTTTTGGACGTGGATCAAACGGAACCTCTGTTGCATCATTCATAATTAAAAGGTTAATGGGTTTACCTAATAATGAAGAAGAGGAAGAGTAAAAGGAGTGTGATTGCTTGTGAAGGTAGATTATCTTGTTGCTGAAATAGGTAGCACCACGACTCTGGTTACAGCATTTAACGTATGTTATGATGAGACTGGAAAGGTTTTTGTAGACATACCTTTTCAAGGTAACAGCTGTACTACGGTAACAGATGGTGATGTAACTATAGGACTCAAAAATGCAGTTAAAGATATTGAAAATCAAATACATGAACCAATTACATGGAAAAAGATGCTAGCGACTTCTAGTGCTGCAGGTGGGCTTAGAATAACTGTTCATGGGCTTATGGAGCATATGACTGTTAAGGCGGCAAAGGAAGCAGCTCTTGGCGCTGGTGGCATCATAAAAATGGTTACTGCTGGGAAAATGAGAAAGAGTGATTTAAACAGGATACATGATATAAATCCTAATATGATAATGATTGCAGGCGGTACAGATTATGGTGAGAGGGAAACAGCTCTTTATAATGCAGAACTTATAAGTGCTGAAAAATTTAGTATTCCTATTGTCTACTGTGGAAACAGCGAAAATAGAGAAGAAATAAAAGAAATATTTGAAGGGCAGGAGATTTATCTAATAGATAATGTTTACCCAAGTGTAGATATGCTAAATGTGGAACCTGCAAGGAAAATAATACAAGAAGCCTTTGAAAAAAACATTGTAAAAGCACCGGGAATGAGTAAAATAAAAGAAATGGTAAATGGAAGCATAATGCCAACTCCAGGAGCAGTTATGGAAAGTTCAAAAGTTTTATATGACATTATTGGGGATTTAGTAGTTCTTGATGTGGGAGGCGCTACCACAGATGTACATTCGGTTACAGATGGAAGTAGTGCAGTTTTAGATATGCTAATAAATCCTGAACCAAAGGCTAAAAGGACTGTAGAAGGAGATCTTGGAGTTTTTATTAATAGTAAAAATGTAATCGATTTACTTGATGATAGGGATTTGGGTGAATTTAGTACTGAGTATATAAGAGAGCATATAAAGCCTATACCAAAAGATAAAGATGACGTATTTGCAAGTAGACTGCTAACGAAGAAAGCTATATCTGTTGCAGTAGATAGACATGTTGGATTTATAAAAAGAAAATATGATGGTGACAGTGGGTTTGTAGCCTATGGTAAGGATTTATCTGAGGTTAAATATATAATAGGCACCGGAGGCGCACTTACAAGGCTTACCAGGGGAGAAGATTTACTTTTGAAAATAAGGTACTTAAAGGATGAAGTTACAATGTTACCTAAAAAGGGTGCTAAAGTATTAATAGATAAAAACTATATTATGGCATGTGCAGGAGTGTTAAGTAGAGAAAATAAAGAGGTTGCAAAAGCACTTTTAGTTCAAAGTTTAGGGATAACAAAGGATATGAAAATTAATGAAGATAGATTTGAGTTAAGTTTAAAATAAGGAGAGTATCTATATGGGAAAAAAATATCCTTGTATGGAAGTGGATCTTAAAAAATTGACTCACAATATAAAAACAATACTAGCAATATGTAATAAAAAACATATAGATGTTGCCGTGGTAACTAAAGTATATTGTGCGAAGATACCTATTGTAGAAGCTATACTTGAAGCTGGAGTCACGCAGGTTGCGGATTCTAGAATCCTAAATTTAAAAAAGATGAAAGATTTAAATTGTAAAAAAATGTTACTTAGAATTCCAATGATAAGTGAAGTTTATGAAGTTGTGATGTATAGTGATTGTAGTTTAAACTCAGAAATAGACACAATTGTTTCTTTATCAAAAGCTGCAAAAGAATTAAATAAAATTCATAATATAATACTGATGGTAGATTTAGGAGATTTGCGAGAGGGAGTATTAGTTGATGATGTAGTTTCCATTGTCAGTAAGATAGTAAAATTAGATAATATTAAGCTAATAGGACTAGGCACCAATGTTACTTGTTATGGTGGAATAATTCCGGATAGTGAAAACTTAGGGAAGCTTATAAATTTAAAATTACAAATAGAAAAAATATTTGATTTAAAATTATCTGTAATTTCAGGAGGAAATTCTAGTAGTTTATATATGGTAATTAATGATACTATGCCAAAAGAAATTAATCAGCTTCGAATAGGAGAAGCAATAGTTTTAGGTAGAGAAACTTCTTTTGGGAAACCAATACTTAATTGCTATGATGATGCTTTTATACTTAGAGCTGAAATAATTGAAATAAAGAGCAAACCAACGGTGCCAACTGGCACTATAGGTATGGACGCATTTGGAAATATACCTTCTTTTGAAGATAAAGGAATAAGAAAAAGAGCTATTGTAGCATTAGGAAGACAAGATATAAGAGTAGAAGGGTTAACTCCTTTAGACAATGACCTAAGTATATTTGGTGCAAGTAGTGATCATCTGATTTTAGATGTGACGGATAGTAAAAAACAATTATTTGTGGGAAGTATAGTACAGTTTAAAATAGATTATGGATGTTTACTAGCATCAATGACTTCGCCATATGTTGAAAAGTATTATAATAAATAAAAATTAGTTTGTATTATATGGAATGAAATTAAAATTTTAAGGAGGAACATATTATGAAAAATAAAATAAGAGTTGTGGTTTGGGGATTAGGTTCAATGGGAAGCGGTATCGCTAAAATGGTACTCAGCAAAAAAGGATTTACTATTGTGGGAGCTATTGATATGGATCCAAATAAGGTTGGAAAAAAACTATATGAAGTATTAGGTGTAAAAGCAAATGAAGATAATTCTTGCATCGTTACAAAAAATTCGCAGGATGTTATAAAGAAGAGTTTTGCAGATGTTTGTCTTATGGCAACAGCTTCCTTTACAAAAGTTGTATTTCCATTAATAAAAATGGCAGCAGAAGCTGGAATGGATATCGTAACAACAGCTGAAGAAATGTCATACCCAAGAGCAATGGATCCAAAATTATCAGATGATATGGATAAAATAGCTAAAGAAAATAAGATTTCAATATTAGGAACAGGAGTAAACCCTGGATATATAATGGATTTAGTTGCTATAATGCTTACAGGAGTTTGTGATACAGTTGATAGTATAAAGGCTACTAGAATTAATGATTTAGCCTGTTTTGGTAAAGCAGTTATGGTTGAACAAGGCATTGGCTTAAAACCAGAACAATTTATACAAGGAGTTAAAGACAATACAGTGGATGGACACGTTGGATTTTTACAATCTTTTGGAATGTTTGAAGAAGCATTTAATATCAAGTTCAATAATATTAGACAAGAAAAATCACCAATTGTTACAACTGTACCACGTAGCACAGATATAGTTTCGGTGAAACCTGGAGAAGTTGCTGGATGTAGTCAATTGGGATATGCAAATTTAGGAGACAAAGTATTTGCTACAATGGAGCATCCTCAACAGATAAGACCAGAACTTGAGAATGTTGATACTGGTGATTATATTATAATTAAGGGAGTTCCAAACTTGAACCTCCAAATAAAACCAGAAATACCAGGCGGGATTGCTACAATAGCTATATGTGTTAATATGATTCCACTTGTAATGAATTCGCAGCCGGGACTTAAAACAATGCTTGATTTACCAGTTCCAAGAGCTATAATAGGTGATGTTAGAGATTTAGTAAAGTAAGTAGAATAAATAAATATTAAGGGGGAGTTTTTTATAATGGAAGAAGATAATAAAAAATTAGGCCTTGGGCTACTTGTTGCTTTAGGCATTGGTACTATGATTGCATCAGGTATTTTTAATAGCCCAACGGACCTAATATCAACAACAAATCCAATGGCAGTTCTCATTTCATGGGGTATTGGAGTTTTTGGCGTAGTTATGCTAGGGTTGGTGTTTTACTTACTTTCAAATAAAAAACCTGAATTACAAGGAGGAATTTATTCCTATGCAAAAGAAGGATATGGTGACTTTGTAGGTTTTAATTCAGCTTGGGGTTACTTTACAAGTTCTTTCCTTGGAAATATTGCTTTTGTTGTTTTAATTTTTAAGACCATAAATAGTTTAATGGGGGAAGGATATTCAATGCCCCCTATTTTATCATTTATTTTTGCATCTATCCTTTTGTGGTCATACTATTTTGTAATAAGGCGGGGTATAAGGCAAGCCGGTATACTGAATTTAGTAGTTACAATTGGAAAAGTTATACCATTAGTTTTAGTTATTATATTTGGATTTTCAGCGTTTAAATTAGGTATATTTAATGTAGATAATTGGCAGACAGTTTTAGCATCAAGTGGAGACCATGTTAATTTAGGGAAACAAATAAGCGGAGCAATGGGAACAATTTTATGGTGCTTTGTTGGTGTTGAAGGCTTAGTGGTTTTGTCTCAAAGAGCAGAATCACAAATACTAGTTGGTAAAGGGACAATAATTTCACTTATAATAACGGCAACACTTTATGTATCAATATCTATATTATCAATGGGTATTCTTCCAGCTAAAGCTTTAGTTGCAGCACAAACACCATTGGCAGCTGTTTTAGCACAAACTGCACTGGGAAGTGCGGGGGCCATGATTGTTAAAGTTGGAATACTAATTTCACTTATAGGAGCACTCCTTTGCTGGCTTTTACTAACAACAGAAATTCTATATGTTCCAGCAGAGCAAGATGGGTTAATGCCTAAGTGGTTTAAAAAGAATAACAGTAAAAATGTACCTACAAATGCTCTTTTATTTTCAATGCTTGCAACGCAAATAGGACTTTTAGCTATGTTATCACCAGCATTGCAAAAGGCTTATTATGTAGCAACTCATATGTGTACAACTAATATTTTAATCCCATACTTATTATCATCTATGTTTGCATATAAAGTATATAAAGAAGAAGGCGGACATATTAAAGAAAAAATTATAGCAATAATTGCAGGTATTTATTCAGTTTACGTTATATACGCAGTAGGAATTGGATACTTAGGGTTAGCTGTTGTAATTTATGCAATAGGTATAGGCTTTTATTTAAAAGCTAAAAAAGAAAAAAATGAAGCAATTACTCATAAAGAAAAGTTGGCTATGGTAGCTATGATTATAGTAGCAATTATTATGATAATAGCAGCAGCTATGGGTAAAATTTCTGTTTAAAGTTTTATATTCTATAACAAAATAAATTCAGAGGGAGGTGAATTTCCCTCTGAATTTATTATTATACATTCAGATATGATAAAGAATTACATAGGTTACATGATAGATTTTAAATATAGAATTGTAGGGAGAAAAATATTATGAAAACTAAGAAAAATGATGGTTGAACAAATGTTTAATAAACTGAAGAGAATAAAATCTATTTTTATTATTGCAATAGGTGTTGCCCTAGCATCTCAAATTAATATTAATTTTTTTGTTCCAGGTTTTATAGTAACCTTATCTGTTGTTATATTGCCTGTTTTCCTTTATTTTTATAAAGAATTTAATCCGATAGAAATTCTCTTTGTTACTGGAATTATTTCTCCACTTTATAGGGGTGTGTTTTTATATTTTGGTACTGGTAATTTGCATACTACAATTGGATTTATAGGTGCAGATGTTTTATTTTATTTTTCCTATGGCATTTTATTTTATCTATTCTATTGGAGAAAGAAAAAGACTGGACTTACTGACTTATTTATTTCAGTGTTTTTTTGTGATTTCATTTCAAATGTAATAGAAATAAGTGTTATGCTCCATTTTAAAAGATATACTTATATCATGTTTCAAGATTTAGCAATAATAGCATTTACAAGATCTGTAATTATGATATGTATAATATTTTTACTTAAGTATTATAAGTTCTTATTGATTAGGGAAGAACATGAAAAAAGATATAGAAGATTAATCTTAATGACTTCAAGTGTGAAAAGTGAAATATATTTTATGAACAAAAACAATGCAGATATCGAAGGTGTTATGAAAAAAGCCTATTCACTTTATAAAATCATATCTGAGCAAAGTTATCCGTTGCAGTTAAAAGATCTTTCACTTGATATAGCAAAAGATGTTCACGAAATAAAAAAAGATTATATAAGTGTTATAAAAGGGTTAGAAGAGATGGTTGGTAAAAAAACAGATAGGTTAGAAGTGGATACGGCTTTAATGAATATTAAAGATATTGTAAACATTATTAAAATTGATGTATTGGAATATATAAAAACAAATAAATTTAACGTGTACTTAGAATTTAAGCTAGAGGATAATTTCAATGTAGTAGAGCATTTTTATATAGTTTGTATATTGCGAAACCTTATTTATAATAGTATAGAAGCTATGGATAAAATGAAAAATGGATATATTAAAGTTTTAATTAAGAGGAGCCAATATGACTGTATTTTTGTTGTATCTGATAATGGGAAAGGCATAAAAGAGAAAGATATTGAATTTATATTTAATCCTGGATTTTCAACTAAATTTAATACACGAACTGGTGATATTTGTAGGGGGATAGGACTTGCACATGTTAAAGGAATTGTTAATGATGTCTTTGGGGGTACCATAGAGGTACAGTCTACTTTAGGAAAAGGAACTGAATTTACTATAAAAATAAAAGAAGATAATATGGAAGGGGTTCTAAAGTGAGATACTATATTGTTGATGATGATATAAGTATAGTGAGAATACTTACAAATATAATAGAAGAGAATAATTTATTTGAAGTTATTGGTAGCGCGAATGATGGGGAAACGGGGTTTAATCAAATACTTTTATTAAATCCTGACATTGTTCTCGTAGATCTTCTTATGCCTAAAATGGATGGAAATACTCTTGTGCGTGGGCTCAAAAAATTAAGACCAGATATTTGTTTTATCATGATATCTCAGGTCTTAGATAGTGCACTTGTTGCAGATTCATACAAATCAGGCATAGAATTTTTTATAAAAAAGCCTATAAATAAAATAGAAGTAGAAAAAGTAATTTTAAAAGTTGCAGAAAAAATAGATATGCAGATAACGCTCGCTAACATTAAAAAGATGCTAAAAGGTTCTACAAAACCGGGTAATGATATTAATGATAGTTTAAAGGAAATAAAACACATTTTAAGTATACTAGGAATGCTTGGTGAAAAAGGAACGACAGATATAATTAAAATTTGTAAATACCTTATTGAAAACAATAAATCATTTTTTGAATGTGATTTAGAAAAATTATTTGCTTGTTTTGGAGAAAATCCAGAGGTTGTAAAACAAAGAATTAGAAGAGCAATAAAAGATGGAATGGAGAATATAGCAAACTTAGGGATTGAAGATACAATGAATGAAACTTTTTGTACTTATTCAAATGTCCTTTTTAATTTTTCAAGTGTTAAAGCTGAAATGGATCACATAAAAGGTATAAAAAACACAAGAGGTAAAATTTCTATAAATAAATTTTTTGAAGGGATTTTACTTAATAGTGAAATAAATTAGAAAATAATTATTGTTTTGGAGGTGTTATACACGATGAGCGTTCTAATGGAAGACTCTGAAAAAAAAATAAAAGATACACTAGTAGAATTGATTTCTGTGCGAAGTGATACAGGAACCACACTTGAGAAAGATGTTGAAAAATATATATATGATTGGCTACAAAAATTAGATTATTTTAAAAGTAATATAAATAACTTGGGAAGTTATCCACTTAAGAACGATTCATTAGAACGAGTAGACGTATGGGGGTTAATTAAAGGAGTTGGGAGGAAAACAGCTATTCTTCTTAATCATCATGACGTTGTAGATGCTTATGATTATCAAACTCTAAAAGCTTATGCTTATCGTCCTGAATTACTTAGAGAAATGCTCAAAGATGTTGAATTAGAAAGGGATATTGAAGATGATCTAAAAAGTGGTGAGTGGATTTTCGCAAGAGGAGCTGCAGACATGAAGGCAGGTATTGCAATTCAGTTATCACTTGTTGAAGCGTTTTCAAAGCAACAAAAATTTAATGGTAATATTCTGTTTATATCGGTTGCGGATGAGGAATCATTATCACTAGGAATGAGAAGTAGCGCAGAGCTATTAGAAAAAATCAAAAAAAAATTTGATTTGGAATATACTATTTTGATTGATTCAGAGCCGCATCAGAAAACGGAAAATAATGAAGGTGTTTTTTATACAGGATCTGTTGGAAAATTAATGCCAGTAGTGTATGTAAGGGGTAAAAAAACTCATATTGGTGACATTTTTCAAGGATTTAATCCGCTCTTTTTATTATCGCAAATTGCAAGTAAAACAGAACTTAATTCGGATTTCTCGGATGTTGTAGAGAATGAAGTATCACCACCACCTTCTTGGAACTATTTTAGAGATGGTAAAAAATGTTATGATGCTTCTATACCTGATTCGGCCGGTGGATATTTTAGTGTCCTAACCCTTAAGCGAACACCAAAGATAATACTTGAGCAATTACTTGAAATTTCTAAAGAAGCATTTGAAAATGTTATATTCAAAATGAATAAAAACTACAGTGAATATCTAAATAAGAAAAACGAGGATGAACATAAGCTTCCTTGGAAGACGAATGTTAAAACCTTTTCACAAATATATAATGACGCTATTGAACAATCTGGAGAAAAATTTCTTTTAGATTATCGGGTAACTATTGATAAATTAAAGACAGATATAAAAAACAATATCATTAGTATGCCTGAGAGTAATATGGCTCTAATCGGTAAAACACTAGAATATATTAAAGATAAAACACCAATGGTGGTTATAGCGTTTTCTCCACCTTATTATCCTCATATATCGATTAATGATTTTAAAGAGTTAGATAATAATGTATTAGATATTGGCAATGATGTAGTTCGTATTGCAAAGGAAGTGTGTTATGAAACTTATTGTAAGAAAAACTATTTCATGGGTATTTCTGACATGAGTTATGCAGCTTTGAATGAAAGTGAGAACATAATACCACATATAGAATTTAATATGCCACTTTGGAAAGACATGTATGATATTCCTTTCGAAACTATAAAACAATTAGCTATTCCAAGTATAAATATAGGTCCATATGGAAAAGATCTGCATAAGTTTACAGAAAGAGTCTTTACGAAGGATGTAACAAAACAAACACCAAGATTAATTGCTGGTGTAATTGAACATGTTTTAAAAAATAATTAAGATTATAAATAAAAATATTTATAATCTTAATTATTTTTATTGATGTAAATTGAATGTTTTTGAAAGTATGCTTTTATAATAAAAGAATAAGAAAACGATTACTTAATTGACTTAGAAACAAGGTTTAGATTTTAAATTTACATGCTTACCACAGTATTAAATAAAGGGGGAATGTAGAATGGGATCAAATAACAATGAAATAAAAGAGGTACTTGATAAATCTAAAGGACTTGAACGTAGTTTATCAAGTAGACACATTCAAATGTACACACTTGGTTCAACAATAGGTACTGGCATATTTTTAGCTTCAGGTTATGTTATACACAATGCGGGACCTGGGGGTGCGGTAGTTGCATATTTGATTGGCGCATTAATTATGTATCTAATGATGTCATGTCTTGGAGAATTAACAGTGGCAATGCCAGTTTCAGGTAATGTGCAAGCTTATGCAACAGAATTTATTAGTCCAGCAATAGGATTTACATCTGGTTGGATGAAGTGGATAAGTTGTGCGGTTACAGTTACAGCTCAATTAGTTGCTTCAGCGATTATAATGAAAAATATATTTCCTACTGTAAGTTCACTAGTTTGGATTGTTGTCTTTACTATTTTATTAATTCTACTTAATGTACTTCCTGCAAGGAACTATGGAGAAACAGAATTCTGGTTTGCAAGTGTTAAGATTATTGCTGTAGCTCTCTTTGTTATTGTAGGAATTGGAATTATGACAGGAGTTATCGGAGGAAAATCAATTGGGTTCACGAATTTTGTAAATGATGGAGGAGCATTTCCAAATGGGTTTAAAGCGATTGTAGTATGTATGTTATCTGCTATTTTTGCATTTGGTGGATCAGACCTTATTGCAACTGCAGCAGGTGAGAGTAAAAATCCTGGAGTTGAAATGCCAAAAGCCATAAAAGGATATGTAATTTCTATAACATTAATTTATGTAGTATGTGTTATTTTAATTGGGTGTGTTCTTCCTTGGAGAGAAGCAAACCTTGCAGGTAGTCCTTTTGCTTATATGTTTAAAAGCGCCGGCATAAGTTCAGCTGCACTAATAGTCAATATAATTGTTGTTACATCAGCACTTTCGTCAGCAAATGGTTTTTTATATGCAAGTACAAGGACCTTGTGGTCTCTTGCAAAGCATAAACAAGCTCCAAAGATATTAGCAAAACTAAATAAGAATAAAGTTCCAATATATTCACTTGCTATTTCTATTGCGTTTGCATCATTTGCAATAGTTTCTAGTTTTATAGCAGCGGATACAGTTTATCTTTTCTTAATCTCTCTTCTCGCAAGCATCGATATATTCATTTATTCAATAGATTGTATATGTCAAATGCGATTTCGAAAACGTTATATATCAGAAGGAAATAAGGTTGAGGATTTAAAATATAGAACGCCATTTTATCCAGTAACTCCAATTTTAGCGCTTGTATTATATGGCATAATAGTAGTTGCCATGGTATTTGATCCAACAGAAAAAATAGCCGTTATTACAGGGGTTCCAACAATAATAATATTATATGTTTCGTTTAAATACTTCTCTAAAAAGATGAATAATACTAATACAAAGGATACTAAAGTTTTATAATAAAAGTAAAGTAAGATATTTTATTATAAAAATAATATAAATAAAAATATTAGGAGGAATTTATTATGTTTAATTTAAGAAACAGAAACTTTTTAACTTTGATGGACTTTACTCCAAAGGAAATAAATTACTTTTTAGATTTAGCTATGGACCTAAAAAAAGCTAAGTATGCAGGCACAGAAAGGCAAAAATTAAAAGGTAAAAACATTGCTCTAATATTTGAAAAAAATTCAACGAGAACAAGATGTGCTTTTGAAGTAGGTGCTCTAGATCAAGGAGCACATGTAACTTACCTTGGACCTACAGGAACACAAATTGGTAAAAAGGAATCTGTTGCAGATACAGCAAGAGTTCTTGGAAGAATGTATGATGGAATAGAGTATAGAGGCTATGGTCAAGAAGTAGTTGAAGAACTAGCTAAATATGCAGGCGTGCCTGTATGGAACGGCTTGACAACTGAGGATCATCCAACACAAATTCTTGCGGATTTTTTAACTATAAAAGAACATTTTGATAAGCCATTAAGTAGCATTGTATTTGTATATACTGGTGATGGACGCAATAATATGGCAAATGCATTGATGATTGGTGCAGCAAAAATGGGTATGGACTTTAGAATTGTATCTCCAAAGCACCTTTTCCCAGAAGATGAATTAGTAAGGAAATGTAATGAAGTTGCAAAAGAAACAGGAGCAAAGATTACACTAACAGATATTGTAGCAAAAGGTGTTAAAGATGCAGATGTAATCTACACAGATGTATGGGTATCAATGGGAGAGGCAGATGAAGTTTGGGCAGAAAGAATTAAAATTTTGAAGCCATATCAGGTAAATATGGAAATGCTAAAATTAACAGGAAATAAAAATGTTAAATTCATGCACTGTTTACCAGCATTCCATGATTTAAAGACTATTGTAGGAAAAGAAATATTTGAAAAATATGGTCTTAAAGGTTTAGAAGTTACAGATGAAGTATTTGAAAGTGAACATTCTATTGTGTTTGATGAAGCAGAAAATAGAATGCATACAATAAAAGCAGTTATGGTTGCTACACTTGGAGATTAGACTAAAATGAATCATATAATATAGAAGGAGGATTGAATATGTCAAGAATAGTGATAGCACTTGGTGGAAATGCACTTCAAGCAAATCCTAAGGATACTACAGCAGAGGCACAGTTAGTGACAGCTGGGCAAACTTCAGAGACTATTGTAGATTTAATTGAAGAGGGTCATGAGATAATTGTTGCACATGGCAATGGACCACAAGTAGGCCAAATTGTGGCTACATATGAAGCCTCAGCATCTATAAATGAAAATAGTCCAGTAATGCCTTTCCCTGAATGTGGAGCTATGAGTCAAGGTTATATAGGTTATCATCTACAACAAAGCATTAGGGCAGTTATGAGAAGAAGAGGAATAAATAAAGAAGTTGCTACAGTGATTACTCAGGTAATAGTAGATGCAAATGATCCAGGTTTTATGAATCCAACTAAGCCAGTAGGTTCATTCTTTACGCAGGAGCAGGCTAATAAATTAATGGCTGAAAAAGGATATACAATGAAGGAGGATTCTAATAGAGGCTGGAGAAGGGTTGTGGCATCGCCACTGCCAATTGACATTGTTGAAGAACCTATTATTAAAACATTAGTTGAGGCTGGACATATTGTTATAACTGTTGGTGGAGGAGGTATACCTGTAATTGACACAGGTAATGGTAGCCTTAAGGGAGTACCAGCAGTAATTGATAAAGATTTCGCTTCTTGCAAAATAGCGGAGTTAATAGATGCTGATCTTCTTGTTGTACTTACAGCAGTTGAGCAGGTTGCTATTAACTTTGGTAAACCAAATCAAAAGAATCTTTCAAGAATAACTGTAGATGAAGCTAAAAAATATATAGAAGAAGGACAGTTCGCACCGGGTTCTATGCTTCCCAAAATAAAAGCAGCTCTTATCTTTGTCGAAGCAAAAGAGGGCAGAAAAGCAATTATAACATCCCTTGAAAAAGCTAAAGATGCAATAAATGAAGTTGCGGGAACAGTAATATGTATGAATTAATGGAGAATAGAATACTATAAATAAGTAATTATAAAGTGAAAAATGATTTCTGTATAATACAGAAATCATTTTTTTTAGGTAACTTTAACGATATTTAAGAATAATTCAATATATAAAATGAATTATTTTTTTATATTAAATTTTTCCTGATTTTTAGATTTAAATATTATGAATAAAATGTTAACAATACTGATTTTGTCAACGATTTCAGTGATTATTATTGGGAAAAAAGAGTATAAGTGCATAAATATAAGTATGAGAATAATAGCACATAAGTAATATGAATTTAGTTTGAGTATTATTATACATTTGTAGGCATAAAGAACCAAAAAAAACTTTTATGCATGTTTATGCCCTATTTTTCATGTTATACATTATAAATTAGAATATTGTGAATATATATACAATTAATCTATTAATTTGAATTTTCAAGTAGTAACATACATAGAATTACTGTGCAAAATGAAGCTTAAGATATAAGTGGAGTTATAAATGAGTATGAGACTTAATAGACAAGATATATTAAAGATAACCGTATAATAAGGAGGTTTCATTATGAAATCGAAAACTTTATAATGAAGACATTAAGAGAAACGATAGGGGGATAAAACATATGGAACCATTTATAAATGTAACTTCGGAAATAGGAAAACTTAATAAAGTAATGTTACACAGACCAGGTAGAGAAATAGAAAATTTAACACCGGAACTTCTTGCAAGATTGCTTTTTGATGATATTCCTTATTTAGAGGTAGCGAGAAAAGAGCACGATATATTTGCAAAGCTTTTAAAAGAAAATGATGTAGAGGTTCTTTATTTAGAAGAACTTGCTACAGAGGCTTTGGAAGATAATAAAGTAAAAGAAATATTCTTACAGCAGTTTTTACAAGAAAGTCACATTAGTAATAAAGAAATATATAAAGCTCTTTATGAATATTTAATGTCAAAGCCTACAAGAGATATGATTGATACACTTATGGCTGGAGTTAGAAAAAATGAAATTGAAGTTAAGGAAATGCATTCTCTAAGAGGATTAATAGGAAACCAATATCCATTCTACTTAGATCCTATGCCTAATCTTTATTTTACTAGGGATCCAGGTGCTTCAATTGGAAATGGTATTACCATAAATACTATGCAAACAGAGGCAAGACGTCGTGAAACCTTGTTTTTAGAATTTATTCATAAATATCATAAATCTTTTAAACAAAATGAAGTGCCACTTTGGTATGATAGAAACCTTCCTAATAATATCGAAGGTGGAGATGAGCTTGTATTATCTGCCACAACTCTTGCAATAGGTTGTAGTCAAAGAACATCACCTGAGGCTATAGAGGTAGTAGCAAAAAATTTGTTTGCAAAACATACTTCTTTTGAAAAAGTATTAGTATTAGAAATTCCATCTAGCAGAGCATTTATGCATCTTGATACTGTATTTACTATGGTTGATTATGATAAATTTACAATACATCCAGAGATAGAAGGACCGCTTAATGTTTTTGAAATTAGAAAAGGTCTTAACGGCGAATTAAATATTAAACAAGAAAAAGATACATTAGAAAATGTATTAAAAGATGCCTTAAATCTACCTTCAATTGAATTAATAAGATGCGGTGGAGGCGACTCTATAGTAGCTGCAAGAGAACAATGGAATGATGGATCAAATACTCTAGCTATTGCACCAGGAAAGGTTATAACTTATGAACGAAATTATATTACAAATGAAATTTTATCAAAACGTGGTATAACGGTTATAACAATGCCAAGTGCTGAATTATCAAGAGGACGAGGCGGTCCAAGATGTATGAGTATGCCACTAAATAGAGATAACTTATAATACTAACAACGATAAAATATAAATAAAAATATTAGGAGGAATTTATTATGTTTAACTTAAGAAACAGAAACTTTTTAACTTTGATGGACTTTACTCCAAAGGAAATAAACTACTTTTTAGATTTAGCTAAGGATTTAAAAAAAGCTAAATATGCAGGTACAGAACAGCAGAACTTAAAAGGTAAAAACATCGCGCTAATATTTGAAAAGAGTTCTACAAGAACAAGATGTGCTTTTGAAGTAGGTGCACTAGATCAAGGAGCACATGTAACATATCTTGGACCTACAGGAACTCAAATTGGTAAGAAAGAATCTGTAGCGGATACTGCAAGAGTTCTTGGAAGAATGTATGATGGAATAGAATATAGAGGATATGGTCAAGATGTTGTTGAAGATTTAGCTAAATATGCAGGAGTACCTGTATGGAATGGCTTAACAACAGAAGATCATCCAACACAAATTCTTGCAGATTTTCTAACTATAAAAGAACACTTTGACAAACCATTAAGTGACATTTCATTTGTATATGCTGGTGATGGAAGAAATAACATGGCAAATGCATTGATGATAGGTGCTGCTAAAATGGGTATGGACTTTAGAATTG
>NZ_CALEVF010000226.1 GCF_937920395.1 uncultured Clostridium sp.
TCAACAGATGCTACTATGAATAAAATTTCTCAAATGAAGGATAAAACAGAATCTGATAATTGGTCAGACTACGATAGAAGAATTGACACTAAATTATATTTATAATAAAAATGGTGGTGAAAAATATATGAAGATTTTAATTATGAAAGTCACCCTAAGAGCATCATGGTCCCACTCTTTAAAAGAAAAAAGAATGGTTGTAAAAAGTATAATTCAAAAATTAAAGAATAAATTCAACATATCAGTAGCAGAAGTTGATGACCAAGATATCCATCAAACAATAGTTATTGGTGTTGCTGGATTATGTGGAACTTCATCGCAACTTGATTCCACAATGGAGCATATTATCACTTTTATAGAAGACAATACTGATGCAGAAATAGTTAATATTCAAAATGAAAACATAAATAATCTTTAATAAATAGGACTTAAGTAAAATTGCTGAAGTCCTATTTATTAACTTTTTACTCCTACAATGCATGTTGAAAGCTATTCCAGCTTACATATAGCTTCAAATAATTCCCGTGCTCTTATCTTATTAACAGTATATAAAAAAACAACATCAAATATGAATGGTGAATATTCGATATTTAGCAGTTCCTTTACAAATGCCATAGCTCCAGTCTCCGAAAGGCATGATAACCTTGACATATGTTTATATGGACCTAGTGACCATTGTTTTATTTTAACCTGATTTGTATATATTTCACGATTACACTCAAAATTATGAAATAAATCATGTGCAATTATCATATCATAAACATTAATATTTTCTAACAATTCTTCTAACCCTTCTGACTTTATAATCTCATTAGCCTTATCTACAACTTTATTAAAAACAGTTATGGTACTAGGTCGTTCGAATTTCATAAACATAACGCGTTCAGTACTCTCCTGATCTATGGCGTCAATTACTTTTACTTCCAACTTTTGTGCATATTCTCTAGGTGTGAGTAAGCCATATTTTACGATAATTTCATTAGCTATATCATGCCCACAATTTTCCGCGCCACTTTTATATTCGCTTTTTTGCTTTTGACTAAGCTTATTTTTTAATGGTTCTCGAGCATATATATACTTTTCCCATTTATTTTCATCAAACTTAAGAAGTTCATTAATCATATTTTTTATCATATTTACCACTCCTAATTATAAATTTTCTAGATTTTATTGAATCATTATCAACATTGTATATTCAGATACTTAAACCCACCATTTAAATTTCTATTTATAATAAAATAATACATTACTCTCTTTATATAAGCAATCATTTTTCCATTATTGTTATATTATTGTAATAAAACCCGGTTTAATTGTTATTAGTTTATTTTATTTTTACTTATCCCATTTTTATATGTATCTATAACTTCTGCAGCAACCTTGCCACTATCTAAAGCTTCAATTAATGCTTTTGTATCAACAATTGTTCCTATAGCTGTATTAACTAAAAATACGCTTATTTCATTTTATTAAACATTGTTTTATTGAACAAATGAAAATTTTCTTTTATAGCTGGCATATGTAGTGAAATTAAATCTGCTTCTTTAACTGTTTCCTCAAGTGTATCAACATATTCTATACAATACTTTACGTTTTTATTAGGATATAAATCAAATCCTATAACTCTTTCACCAAATGCTTTAAAAGTTCTAGCTGCTATGCATCCAATTCTCCCAGTTCCAACAATTGCAACAGTCATTTAACCTATTTCTTTTAATAATATGTCTTTAGTCCAGCGATAATCTTGTCGTTTCATTGCTTCTGCAATTTGTATAACATGACGCGTAATATTAAGTGAAGCTGCTACAGCGTACTCCGCAATTGCATTAGGTGAATAAACTGGAACGTTTGTAATAGTTAAGCCCTATTTTGTAGCCTCTTTTATATCAAACATATCAACTCCTGCTGTACGTGATGATATGTGTTTTATTCCCATTTCATTTAATTCTTTGTAAATCTCTTTATCTATTTTTTTTATTTGACGAACACAAACACCATCAAATCCTTTAATTAGATTTATATTTTCCATAGTTAGCAGTTCAGAAACATTTTTAATTTCAATACCACGTTTTTCACCCCACTAGTTTGACATAATACATTCTTCTCTTCCACTAAACATGATTATCTTCATTTTATTTTTCTCCTTTTAAACATTTCGTTAAAATTAAAACACAAATAATGGCATACCATTTTCATCAAATGGCATGCCTTAATTTTAACATTTTATACTTCTAACCTATCTTCATTTTGAATAACACTATGTTTTCTACCATACACTATGTATGTAATAATGCCAATTATCAACCAAACTATAAATCCAATCCATGTTTTTATTCCGAGCCTACTTAATAAAACCAAACAACAAATTATAGCAAGTATTGGTGTTACTGGTACAAGTGGACAGATAAAAGTTCTATTAAAATCCGGCATCTTTTTTCTAAGTACTATCACACTTAAGGCAACAACTATAAATCCTAAAAGAGTTCCAATGCTTAGAAATTGAACAATAATATCTAATGGTAAAAATCCTGCTATTATTGCTGCAATGACACCAGTAATAATTGTTGCTATGTATGGTGTTTTATATTTTTTATGAATTTTTGAAAATAACTTTGGTAATAATCCATCTCTAGACATTACCATAAATATTCTTACCTGTCCATAAAGCACAACTAAAATTGTAGATATCATTCCAACTATACAACCTACTCCAACTAAAATAGAACCCCAGTTTATTCCTATTGTCGCTAGTGCAGCAGGCAGTGCATTTTGTAAATCTATAGTATTATATGGAACAATTCCAGTAAGTACAAATGCAACAGCAATATACAATATACTAACTATAACTAAAC
This sequence comes from uncultured Clostridium sp., assembly GCF_937920395.1. Taxonomy (GTDB): domain Bacteria; phylum Bacillota; class Clostridia; order Clostridiales; family Clostridiaceae; genus Clostridium_AD. Next base: position 2,853 of record NZ_CALEVF010000226.1, read on the forward strand.
ATGATATAAGACCTATAGCTACACCTTTCTTTGGATCTTTAGCTTCTTCAGCACTAGTTGCAATTGCATCGAATCCAAGATAAGAAAAGAATATTGATGCTGTTGCTGCAAAAACTCCCTTAAACCCAAATGGTGCAAATGGTTTATAGTTTGCAACATTAATATGTCCTACTCCAACCATTACAAAAATAAGTATTATACCTATTTTTATGCTGACAATTATATTATTAATTTTAGAACTTTCCTCCATTCCAAAACACAAAAGCAGAGTTAAACATAATACTATTAGTATTGCAGGTAGATCTACTATTCCACCATTACTTGGTGATGAAGTAATAATACTTGGCAAATTAATACTTGATGTCTTTAAAAGACCGACGAACGCCCCAGACCACCCTGATGCTACTGCGCTACAAGCAACTAAATATTCAGCGGTTAAACACCACCCTATTAACATTGCAACTATTTCTCCAAATGCTATATAAGCATAAGAATACGTACTACCAGCTACTGGAAACATTGTTGCAAGTTCACAATAACAGAGTCCACATAAGCAAGCAACAATTCCCGCTAACACAAATGATATAATAACTGCTGGCCCTGCAATATGTGCTCCTGCACCTGTTGCCACAAATATTCCTACTCCAATAACAGCACCTATACCTAAAGCTGCTATGTCTTTTGCTGTAAGGTCTTTCTTTAAACCAGACTGATGTATTCCATCCTGCATCTGCTCAAAAGATTTTTTCTTGAAAATATTCATTTTTGCCCACCCTCATGTTGTCTTTTTTAACGATATATACTTAATAAATAACATATTAAATAATTTATTTAAGATCACTTATGAAATTAGGAAGATCAAAACAAGATTTTACAATTTTTTTTGTCAAATAACGAGTTTCCAGTGGTAATCTATTTACATCCATATTACTAGGGTCATAAACATCTGATGCCATTGTAAAACTCCATATTCCACCTGGATAAGTTGGTACAAAAGCGATATATGTTTTTACTATTTTAAAATTATTTTTTAATATTTTTCTTGTATTCTCAATTATGTTTCGATGAATCATCGGAGATTCACTTTGACATACCATTACTCCATCAGCTTTTAATGTTCTTTTTACATTTTTATAAAATTCTTCTCCAAATAAATCTTTAGCGGGACCCTCAGGATCTGGTGAGTCAACCATAACTATATCATATTTAATATCAGTCTTCTTTACATATTCAACTCCATCTCCGAACTTAAAATTAATCCTTTTATCAAAATCTGGACCTCCACTTATTTCCTGAAGAAATTTTATACATTCATCTGTTACTAATTCATCAAGCTCCACCATATCAATTGTCTCGAGTTCTTCATACTTCGATAATTCTCTTACAGCTCCACAATCTCCTCCACCAATTACTAAAACATTTTTAGGATTTTTATGGGTAAGTACAGGAATATGTGTAATCATTTCATTATATATAAATCCATCAGCAGATGTAGTCTGCATTACACCATCAAGCACAAGACAAGGGCCAAATGCATTAGTATCAATTAATGCTACCTCTTGATATGAAGATTTGGAATAAGAAAAACAATTATTAACCTTATAACTAATTTTCAAATTTTTTTTCTCAACTTCAACCTCTTCAAACCACAGTTCATTATCAATCTTTTTAAAATAATTTGGCAATTCATTTGTTTTCATAATAATACCTCCATTCTAATAAATATAACTATTCTTATAATTATTAATAAATTCTACTTTAAACTTTTTTATTTGTATAAATACACCATATGACTTGTGATATTAATAATTATCATCTTTTCCTTTTTTGACCCATAAAGTTACAACACCAAGTATATCATAAAAATTAAAGAGTTCAAAAATATTAATACAATTAATTTATTTTACTTATTGGAACATTTTAGTAAATTAATAATACTATATAATTATTAAGGTAAAACATATATGAGGAGGAGTTTGTTATAATTAAAATTATTAATCTAAGTTATCCTAGAAAAGTAGTTATTGATAATATAAATAATTTTATTTTTGAGTCAAGGCTAAATAACATTAAACTAAATATAAATATTAAAATAATAGGCTGTACTATTGGAATAGTCTTTTTTAGTAAGCAACTTGTTTATGCAAACCCTTCTGTTGGAAACGGTACCAAAATGATTGATTTTTTTAGCTATTATGGGCCACCTTTAATCCTTACGGCGGCTGATTTTTATAAATTATATATGCCTATAAAAATAAAAAAGAAAAACCTACAAATATAATTACGAATTATAAAAATTCCTTTTTAATTCTATCTAAATATTAAATTAAAAAGGAATTTTTATAATAGTCTTGAATATTTAACAAAAGAAAGTTAATATTAGCTTGAGGCTTTTTATGCAAAATATGCTATTAAGCAAAAAAGAAAGGGAGCGATCTTATGACAAATACTACTTTTAGTGGTCTTGAAATGTTGAAAATTTCCATATTAATGGAAGAAGAAGGATATGATTTCTACATCAATGGTGCTAAACATACAACTGGAAAAATAAAAGATTTTTTATTAGTTGCTGCTGGTCAAGAATTTATTCACAAAGAAAAATTTACAAAACTTTTTACTGATTTAAGTACTGGTAATGAAATGGATTCCACTTATCTCTTTGATATAGAAGTAACAAAATACTTGAAAAATTTAATTGAAAATCAAGTTTTCAATAAAAAAGAGCAACCTAGTGATGCTTTCAAAGACTTAAAAGCAGCACTTACTTATTCAATTAAAACAGAGGAACTTACAATAAGTATCTATACACAAATGTACGAAAAAGTATCTCAAAATGATATTTCTGGAATATTGTTCACAATTCTTGAAGAAGAAAAGTCCCATGCAGCATACTTTTCAAAATTACTTAAAGAAATAGTAGCATAACCAAAAATATACATGATGTAAATTTGTAATTAGATGTATAGTATTTAATTTCACATTGACCATAGTGTAAGCATTAAAAAAATGTTTATACTATGGTTTTTTGTGCAGTTTATAGAAACCTAGACTTCTAAATCAATTTCTACGATTTCTGGAATAGCAAAAAATCTTATAGGAATTTTCCCATTGCCAATGCCATTAGTTAATATTATATCTCTATTTGTCTCATGAATTATCTTCTTGCAATACATTTGTCCATATTTAGATGATGTATATGGTGCATATAATCCAAAAAAAGTTACTTGCCCCCCATGAGTATGTCCTGCAAAACCTAAGTCATAATTAATAACATTTTTGTAATCACTAAAAAAGTCTGGATTATGTGATATAGCAATTGTAAAATTGTCACTTGCTTTTTTTAACACATTGGCATCTGGAATTCCCTCAAGTAAATCATCCACGCCTATTAGTTCTATAATATCTCCCCCCTTACTTATTAATTCCTTCCCATTTTTAAGTATCTTAAAGGAATTTGAATTAAGTTTCTTTAACAAATACTCTTTTCCTCTAAAATAATCGTGGTTCCCAAGTACTGTAAAAATTCCCAACTTAGCTTTTAATCCTTTTAGGACTTGAATTTCCTTGTCTAAATACTTACTTACATTCCTATTACTTTTTATTGAAATGTCTAAATAATCTCCGCCTATTATTATTATTATATCTGGCTCTATTTTATTAATCTTATTTACTATGTTTATTAATCTGTTGCTGCTGAAACCTTTTCCATAATGCATATCCGAAATAAAAATTATTTTAAAATTGTTGAATCCTTTCGGTATCTTGCTATTTTTTATTTTAATTTTTCGAACTCTATAAACCTGAGCTTCAATTAAAACCCACAATATAAAAATAATAAATAATCCTATTAAAATGTTAAATATATTAGTCATACATTTACTCCTTTACAAAAATCTATATTTACGCCAAGCACCATTATATGTAATATAACAATTTTAGTCAATAAAAAATGGACAACTCATCTGCCACTAAGACAGTATAGTTGTCCTTCTTTTTATTGCTTATATATAAAATATATTATTATCTATCACTTAATGGAATATAGGTACTATTTCCTGAAACACATTTATATGCAGGTCTAATAATTTTACCATTATTTATTATTTCTTCAATCCTGTGAGCACTCCAACCAGCTATTCTGGCAACAGCAAAAATAGGGGTGAACATCTCATCTGGTATTCCAAGCATTCTATATACAAAGCCTGAGTAAAAATCTACGTTAGCACTTACACCTTTATAAATCTTTCGAACACTTGCAATTACAATAGGTGCTAGTTCCTCTACCTTTGCATAAAGATTATATTCATCTTCTAAACCTTTAGCTTTTGCAAGTCTTCCAACGTATTTTTTAAAAATAACAGCTCTTGGATCAGATATTGAATAAACAGCATGACCCATTCCATAGATTAATCCGGTTTTATCAAATGCCTCTTTAGTTAATATCTTTAATAAATATTGTTTGATTTCTGCATCATCTTTCCAATCACTTACTTTCTCTTTCATATCTTCAAACATTTGAACAACTTTTATGTTTGCGCCCCCATGTTTTGGCCCTTTTAAAGAACCAAGTGCAGCAGCTATTACTGAGTAAGTATCGGAACCCGAAGATGTTATTACATGTGTAACAAATGTAGAGTTATTACCACCACCATGCTCTGCATGAAGCACTAATGCAAGATCAAGTATTGTAGCTTCAAGTTTAGTGTATTTACTATCATCACGTAGCATGTACAAAATATTCTCAGCTGTACTTAACTCCTCAAGTGGGCTACGGATAAGTAAATTGTTATTGTTATGATAATGTGATAGTGCCTGATAACCATAAACCACCAT
>NZ_CALEVF010000227.1 GCF_937920395.1 uncultured Clostridium sp.
TTATCAAGAGAGGTAGAGGGACTGGCCCGATGATACCCGACAACCAGCATTTTAAATAAATGCAATGGTGTCAATTCCATCAGATTGTAAAATCTGAAAGATAAGGGAGATAGCAAATTTTATTATACAATTTTATTGTTTATTAAAGTTAATCATGCTGCTTTCCTTATAGGAAAGTTGCTTTTTTTTTAACTAAAATAAACTTACTCTATTATTAAGATAATAAACTAGTACAATTCTAATAAACCTTCACGAATCAATAACAAATACATATTTGCAGTATATTTAAATAACTAAACAAAATAATATTAAAGAGGAGAATTAATATGAGTGAGAGAAAATTAAGCTTTGAAACATTACAGGTACATGCGGGTCAGGTGCCTGACCCTACTACAGGTTCAAGAGCAGTTCCAATTTATCAAACATCATCTTTCGTGTTTAAGAATGCAGATCACGCTGCAAATTTATTTCAATTAAAAGAACCAGGAAATGTATATGCAAGAATAATGAACCCAACCACTGATGTTTTTGAGAAAAGAGTAGCTGCTCTTGAAGGTGGCGTTGCCGGACTTGCTACAGCTTCAGGACTAGCTGCAATATTCTATGCCATACTTAATGTAGCTAGCTGCGGTGATGAAATTGTAACTGCAAGTACACTCTATGGTGGCACTTATGAATTGTTTAATGTTACGCTTAGGAAACTTGGAATCAACGTAATATTTGTTGATCCAGATAATCCTGAAAACTTTAGGAAAGCAATAACAAGCAAAACAAAAGCACTTTACGGTGAGACAATAGGAAATCCAAAAATAAATATATTAGATATAGAAGCAGTAGCAAATATTGCACACGAAAATAAAATACCACTTATTATAGACAGTACATTTGCAACTCCTTTCCTATGCCGTCCAATTGAGTTTGGAGCAGATATAGTTATCCATTCTGCAACGAAATTTATCGGAGGACATGGAACTACAATTGGTGGAGTTATAGTAGATGGAGGTAAATTTGATTGGAGAGCAAGCGGTAAATTCCCTGATTTTACAACTCCAGACAAAAGTTATAATGGACTAGTATATGCAGACCTCGGAGCCCCAGCATTTGCTTTAAAGGCTAGAGTTCAACTTTTAAGAAACACTGGTGCAACCCTTAGTCCTCAAAGTGCTTTCTTATTTCTTCAAGGTCTAGAATCATTGTCATTAAGAGTTGAGAGACATGTTTCAAACGCTAGAGCCGTAGTAAAATTTTTAAATAACCATCCAAGTGTTTCATGGATTAATTATCCTGAACTTGAGGGAAGTAAATACAAAGAATTATCTAAAAAGTATCTACCAAAAGGTGCAGGATCCATATTCACTTTTGGAATAAAAGGTGGACTTGAGGCTGGTAAGAAATTCATAAATAGCGTAGAGTTATTCTCATTACTTGCAAATGTTGCAGATGCTAAATCACTTGTAATTCACCCATCGAGCACAACACATGCAGAGCTTAATGAAGAAGAACAAAAGGCAGCTGGAGTTACTCCAGATTTAATAAGGCTTTCAATTGGTGTTGAAGGTATAGATGACATTATATACGATTTAAACCAAGCCCTAGAAAAAGCAGTTAAATAATTACAAAAATAACTAATGAATCTTACATATTATAATACGTAAGATTTATTACCCTAAGGAGGATTTGGATGCCAATAAAAATACCTGATAATCTTCCAGCATATAAAACTCTAAATAAAGAAAATATTTTTACTATTACAGAAGACTGTGCATTTCATCAGGATATTAGACCATTAAAGATTATAATTCTGAACCTAATGCCAACGAAAATCGATACTGAAACGCAACTTTTAAGACTACTTGGTAACTCACCACTTCAAATTGATATAGTACTCCTTCATCCAGAAAGTCATGACAGCAAAAATATATCGCCAGAACATCTAATTAAATTTTACAATACTTTTGATGAAATAAAAGACACTAAATTTGATGGAATGATAATAACAGGAGCACCTATTGAAAATGTTCCTTTTGAAGAAGTTGATTACTGGGATGAGCTGAAAAAAATTATGGAATGGAGTGTACGAAATGTATTCTCCACCTTGCATATTTGTTGGGGTGCTCAAGCTGGACTTTATTATCATTATGGAGTTCCAAAACATAAACTTTGCGAAAAACTGTTTGGAGTATTTAAGCATACATCAAAGGAGGAGAATGTTAGGCTTTTGACAGGATTTGATGATGAATTTTATGTTCCACATTCAAGGCATAGCGAAATAAGGAAAACTGATATTGATAAGGTAGATGAACTTAAAATTATATCGGAATCAGAGGAATCAGGAATTTACATTGTATCAGCCAAAAAAGGACGTCAGATTTTTATAACTGGACATTCAGAGTATGATCCACTAACACTAAAAAACGAATATGATAGAGATATCGCAAATGGGTTAAAAATAAAGGTACCAAAGAACTATTATCCACAAGATGATCCAACAAAAACACCTGTTGTAAAATGGAGAGGTCATTCAAGTTTGCTGTTTTCAAATTGGCTAAATTATTATGTTTACCAAGAAACTCCATATAATTTAGTATATTTAGAATAACATATATAAAAGCGGCCCATAATTTATGGAAACCGCTTTTATTACTAAATTATATTAAATAACTTTTAATTACTTCTTAAAATAATTAAACTTCTGTAACTATCTCATCGTAACCTTTTCTATATGCTCTTGGGTAAAGTGTATTACTCTCATCTAAATGACCAAGTGGAATAAGCATTACTACAGTCTTATTATCTTGAAGTCCAAATTCTTTTCGTACACCTTCAAAATCCATGCCACTCATAGGATGAGAATCTACTCCAAGGCTCTTAGCTGCATACATAATGGACATTGCGAGAAGTCCTGCATTACTTTCAGCAAATTTTAATTTATTCTGGTCAGATGTACCATATAAGCCAGCTGCCATAGATTGTGTCCCTGCTAATTTTTCTTTATCTCCACCTAGCAATTTTAACATATCCTGCCACGTAGAATTTGATGATTCATATCCAGTTTTATCACCTACAATAATTAAAGTAACTGGTGCTTCTAATATCTTAGGCTGAGCTGAAAATTTATACAATCTTTCTTTACCTTCTTTAGATTTCACAGCAATTATCTCCCAAGGCTGAAGATTAAATGCTGATGGTGCAAGAACTGCAAGATTAATTATATCCTTAAGTAATCCAGCATCTAAACCTTTATTTTTATCAAAAAAATTAATAGCTCTTCTACCTTCATAAACTTCTTTTAAATTCATTTAAATTCCCCCAATTTTTTTATTAATTATATTATGTATTAATAATAGTTATTACCTACTTTATATTATCATATTATTACTATTTGATAAATATGTCAAGTAAATAATTAAATTATTTTACTATAATATACTGATAACACTTTATATTGTATTAAAAATTTCCATATGTAGAACTAATATTTCTCCTTCTCTTTAGTCAGTAGATATAGTATACACAAAAGCGTAAAAGAGGCAGAGCAAATTCTGCTCTACCTCTTTCCAATTTAGAAACGGAAATCTCGTTTCCCTTCCTTAAGCTCTTCTAAATGCTCCTTTGCAATTTCTCGAACCTTTTTATTTTTTATATTAGGAATTTCCTTTTTAATTACCGCTTCACCTTTTATCCTGGTATCATCAGATGCATAATCCTCTAAATATTCTTTAAGTGTCATTAATGCATTAGGTTGACAACAGTTTCCAATCTGACCTGCCTTTACAAGTTTCATAAAACGATCCCCTGTTCGTCCTTCTCGATAACAGGCTGTGCAAAAGCTTGGAATATAACCAAGTCCTAATAACCAGTTTACAATCTCATCTAACTTTCTTGTATCAGTTACTTCAAATTGTTTTGAATTATCTTCCTCAGATTCTGGCTCAGAATATCCACCAACGCTTGTACATGAACCTCCACTTACCTGAGATATTCCAAGTTCTAGAACACGCTCACGGGTCTTTTGGGACTCACGAGTGGAAACAATCATGCCAGTATAAGGAACTGCAATACGAATAACAGCAACAATTTTTTCAAACATTTCATCCGATATTGAATTTGAGAATGTATTAGGATCAATATCATCAGCAGGACAAATACGTGGAACACTGATAGTATGTGGACCTACGCCTTTTGCTGCCTCTAAATGCTCTGCGTGCATGAGGAGTCCTACAAAGTCATAACGATACATATTTAAACCAAATAACACTCCGATTCCAACATCATCAATACCACCTTCCATTGCACGATCCATGGCCTCTGTATGATATGCGTAGTTGTGCTTTGGTCCTGTTGGATGAAGTTCTTCATAACTTTTTTTGTTATAAGTTTCCTGGAAAAGTATGTAGGTACCAATGCCAGCTTCTTTTAACATCTTATATTCCTCTACAGTAGTCGCCGCAATATTTACATTTACACGCCTAATATCACCATTTTTATGCTTAATACTATAAATTGTTTTAATACTCTCTAAAATATATTCAATTGGGTTATTAATAGGATCTTCTCCTGATTCGAGTGCCAATCTCTTATGTCCCATATCTTGAAGTGCAATAACCTCTTTAACTATTTCTTCTTGAGTTAACCTTTTACGATGTATTGTCTTATTTTTAGAATGATAAGGACAATATACACATCCATTTACACAATAGTTTGAAAGATATAAAGGAGCAAAAATAACAATACGATTGCCATAAAACTTTTGCTTAATTTCTTTTGAAATTTTATACATTTTTTCATTCTCATCTTCCAAATCACATTCGAGTAATACTGCAGCTTCCCTATGTGTTAATCCTTTGCAATCCTTCGCACGTTCTATAAGACTATCAATTAATTCACGATTTCTTTTGTTTTCCTTCGCATAGGCAACAGTTGATAGAATTTCTTCGTCATTTATAAATTCTGTTGCATTTTTAGATTTAGAATTATACATAACAAAATCTCCTTTTCATAAAATAATTTTTTTTACTCTACTTGTGGTGGAACTTTGGAATAAATCGTTTTTGTATTTACGCCTGGAATCATTCCAAGCTTACCTGACATGGCACTGATAACATCATTTGGTGCATCAACAACCACACTTATTACTGAAATATTACGTTTATGATATGGAACCCCCATTCTCCCTACAATATACTCACCATATTCATGAAGTATAGAATTAAGTTTTGGAGCTGCCTCTGTGTTTTCAACTATAATTCCAATTAAAGCAATTCTTGTTTCCATTAAATAAATCTCCTTAATAAATTAAACTATCCCTATACCTCTAAAGGCATAGGGATAGTTTTTTTAATTTAAAGAAACACCACTAAAGGTATGCTCTTTAAACACATTACAACTATTCTCTCGCCTTCTCATTCGGGACGAACCCTCATACCTTCAGAACGATATCTTTGTAAATATAATTTATTGTTTAATTTTTAACAAAATAAAAATTATCCTAGTTTTTTAATTGCCCTAGAATACTTATACATTAACACTCTAAGTAATTAATTGCAAACTTTCATTTTGTTTAATAATATAAGAAGCGTTTATATTAAATACTTAGAATTACTTGTAAATTTTAATATACTGTTATACAATTAAACAATAATAATATATGTGCTAGGGGTGCCTTATGGCTGAGATATGAATTTTTAATTCATTGACCCTTATACCTGATCTGGCTAATACCAGCGGAGGAAAGCGGT
>NZ_CALEVF010000228.1 GCF_937920395.1 uncultured Clostridium sp.
ATGTTTTAAGAGATGCTTTTAAATATCTCTTTGACTTAGAAGAGGAAATGCTTAGCGTAACAGAAAAGATGGCAGATGCATCACCTGAAGAATTAGAAAAATTGTTGGATAGAATGGGTACAATTCAAGATGAACTTGATAATAATGGTTTCTATGGTGTTGATTCTAAGATAGATGAGGTAGCTGCAGGAGTTGGTCTTAAAGATGTTGGTCTTGATAATGATGTTGCAGAGTTAAGTGGTGGACAAAGGACGAAAGTTCTGCTTGCAAAGCTTTTACTAGAAGCACCAGATGTTCTACTTCTTGATGAACCTACCAACTTTTTAGATGAGCAACATGTAGAATGGCTTAAGAGATATCTTCAAAATTATGATAAGGCGTTTATATTAATATCGCATGATGTCGAATTTTTAGATGGTGCAATTAATATAATATATCATGTAGAAAATAAAAAATTAACCAGATACATAGGATCTTATGACGAGTTTTTGAGAGTTCATGAAGCTAAGAAGCTTCAAATGGAATCTGATTATGAAAGGCAACAAAAGGAAATTACTAGACTTGAGGTCTTTGTTGCTAAAAATAAAGCAAGAGCTTCTACTAGTGGAATGGCAAAATCAAGACAAAAGAAATTAGATAAAATAGATAGAATGGAAATTGTACAAGATAAGCCAAAACCACAGTTTAATTTTAAAACTGCAAGAGCTTCAGGAAAAGTAATATTTAAAACTAAAGAATTAGTTACTGGTTATGACACTCCATTATCCAAGCCATTAGATTTGTATATGGAAAGAGGACAAAAGATAGCACTTACTGGTGCTAATGGTGTTGGGAAAACAACATTATTAAAGAGTCTTATGGGCGATATTAAAGCTCTTTCAGGTAAGACAAACCTTGGAGATTATCAATATATAGGATACTATGAACAAGAAATAAAGGGAGTTAATCGAAATAATTGTATTGAAGAATTTTGGCAAGAATTTCCTAGCCTCACTCAGGGTCAGGTAAGATCAGCCCTTGCTAAATGTGGACTTACTACAAAACATATTGAAAGTAAAATTACTGTGCTTAGTGGTGGAGAGCAAGCAAAGGTAAGACTTGCTAAACTACTAAACAGGGAAACTAATATATTAATTTTAGATGAGCCTACCAATCATTTAGATGTAGATGCTAAAGATGAGTTAAAGAGAGCTCTAAAAGAATATAATGGAAGTATACTTCTAGTTTGTCATGAGCCAGAATTTTATCAAGACGTGGTAACGGATGTATGGGATTGCGAAGAGTGGACAACAAAAATAGTATAATTGACGTAAAAAGAGCTAGAATAATTTCTAGCTCTTTTTACGTCAATTATCTAAAACATTTAATCCTAGGTCTAGAATATTTGCAAATAATGATAATGTATTAGAATTCGGAATAACGTTATTTTTAACATCTAATAATTTTCCAAGTCCATAACTCGTGCATATGCTAACAGTTGGAAACTTAATTTCGCTCAGGTTACAAATAATATCAGTTTCATTTAATTTTGTTTTAGTGGTTTTATCAATAGGTTCTAGTATGATATATAATCTTGTAGAAACGTTATATCTTAGAACTATTAAAGTATTACTTATTAATATTTGTTTAGGTTTAGCATTAATATCGTACTTTGAAGTATTTGAAGCTATGTTATTTATAACAAAATAATATATATTTCTTTTGTAGTTTACCTTATCTTTAAATTCTTGTAATCTTTCTAAATTTAAGTCTATATCTACTGAGAGTTCATCATTTTCTAGATCACTGAAGCTTTCTTTTATATAAGCTAATTCCTCTTTACCAGCGAGGCCTTTAGTTAAGATATTCATGCAATTCTCATAAATATCCTGGAATTGGCTAAATGGTAAGGAATATTTTATATTATTTAAAACAAAGTAAACCTTGAATTTAGCAGATTTATTACTATTTTTAAATGAATAATTAACTTCAACTAATAAGAGTTCATTCAGCAGCTCCGTCTCAAGTGTCATTTTCTGAATTCCATTATTAAATTGTAGCATGTAATTCTCATTAGTAGATAAGTCTTGTGTGTGTTGATTTATTATATATGTACCTTTAAAGCCGGCTGCTGTAATTTCACCAACTCTAAGTGAACTTTTTATTGGTAGTTTCTTTAAATTTATATATGGTCTATTTATACTTAGGTTATTTTTAGATATTATTCTCATAGTAAACTCCTTTAGTTCTAACAAGAGTGTTAGTCTTATGCATAAATTATAACATAAGTAGCATTCTAAAAATAATAAACTTAAGTAATGATATAAAGAGTGTGATTGAAAATTTGTTGATTGGATATAATAGTACAGTGATAGTATTATTAAATTCTATATATAGGAGGTATAAATATTATGGGAGAAAAAGAAGATCATTCTTGTTCAAGTCAACAAGAAAAAGAGAAAAAAGAAAATAATATAACTACTAAAAATGATAAGAAAAAACATAAATAAAATTAAATGTATATAGTTTTCAAGGGTGTCTATCTAAAAGATATACACCCTTATTTTTAGTGTGCCCGGCATGGGCGTTTACTCGTCGGTGAAAGTCCGATACGGG
>NZ_CALEVF010000229.1 GCF_937920395.1 uncultured Clostridium sp.
TAGAATAATAAGGTTTTAGTATCTCTCTAAGAATATCTAAGTCTAAGCAATACAACTTAGATATAGAAGGTTCAAGTTCTATGATTTTTTTAGGTATAAATTTGTAAAAATATGAGAGATTTGAAACAATAAATTGCTGATAATCAGCATGAGAACTCCAATTTTTAAGCATAAAATAATCCTCCTAGTAAAATATGTCTTTAGGAGGAGGACCGCAAAATTTTACAGACTTGTCAAGTGTTTTATGCAAAAAAGTGGGGGGATCAACAAAAAATAATAATACTAAGAATGAGTAATCGCAGGAGCTAAGGAGTTTCCGTGAGATCTCATTTAATGATAGGGGGCTACTTTATTTAGAGTATATTAATATTTTGAAAGTAACTCAATGGTAATTGAGTTACTTTCACATTGGGTCTATTATAAATCAGTTATTTAAACCATCTGATTATTCTTTTGAAGTTTAAACAAAAATCGCTCACTACATTTCCAATTTTTGAAAGGTACCTGGCACCTTACAAAAACTGGAACGGTTTTTGTTGCTATTCTTGTGTCTTTCATAAGGTCTCCTTCTTAAATGCGACTGATATATTACAATAATAATGAAATAGTCTTCAATTGTCAGCCTAAAATATTATATATGTTTACAATGTATGGCCTTTTTTTACGGTTTTTTAAATTAGATCTATTTATTTTTCTAAGTTAGTTCAATAAGATTTGTGTAACTTTATTGTTTTGTAAATTAAAATTCTACTGTTCATTGCAGATTTATATTATATTTCAAAATAGAAGTTAACTTCCGTAATAAACTATGTTGCATGAAATTATAAATAAAATTTTACAATCAAATTAAAAAAGCGGCTATAGAAAAAGAAGTTGAAATAGTGTACAAAAATGCATGTTTTTTAATTCACACTAAGCAAATTGAAAAATACCTAAAAGAAAATATAGATTGGAGTACAGCACCTTTAAAGGCTCCACAAATACAGCTAGATTTAGTAGATAAAATATCTAAGGATACACATCTAAACGTGTTTATTTTTAAAATAAGTTCTACCTTTGATTTTAAAGATGTTGTTGTGGAAATTAAACGCCTTGTGCTAAATTACAATAGAAAAATAAAGATTAAAGAAATGTTTAAGTTAACAGATATTAATATTGGAGTATTTTCACCAACATTATTATTAACGGAAACTCTACGAAGGAATTACACCTGGAAAGTATCAAAGTGTGCTTACTAATCAAAAGGAATAAATGTAACTAAGTGACAAGTTCTGTTTGTTAAGATTTCAAGATGAGCATATATGCAATTTATAATAGTCTTGAAGGATCTTTCATATAATCCCTAGGGCAAAGACCCTTAATTTTTTTAAATACCTTGCTAAAGTAAAAAGGGTCATTAAATCCAACGGCTTCCGAAGCTTCTGTAATTGAGTATCCAAGTAAAAGTAACTCTTCAGATTTTTGAATTCTTACCATATGGAGGTATTCAAAAGGAGTTTTATCATTGTAATCTTTAAACAACTTTCCAAAGTAACTAGGTGTGAGCTTCACTTCATGACAGATGTCCTCAAGAGTAATATTATGCATATAATGCGTTCGAATAAAAGATATTGATGTTTCTACAGGCTTATAAATTTTATAATTATCACTTGAATTATTAACCTGTTTAGCAAGTTCTAAAAGTATATCTAGGAATATACTTCTACATTTCATATTATAGTTATCTCTAGAATAATTCCAACTTGATGCTAAGTCAGTGAAATAATTTACAAGTGTTTTGCTATCATTTATAAGAGTAATATGGTTAAAAGGTAAGATATTAATATTTTTCACATTCCAGCTATCATGTTCCCTTGAAACACTGGCAATATCAAAGTTAACCCCAAATGCATGCATAAGGTTAGTTTTGGAAGAATAATAACCATAAGACTTCCCTGGAGGGTTATAAATTAACATGGAGCCAGAAATGGGTTCATCTTTTTCTTTAGTGATACATACCCCTTCACCAGATTCAATAAACATGAAGTTATGAAAATCACGGTCAACCGTTGGAATGTAATAGTTTTCATGGCAATACCTATTAATTACAAATGAAAAAGAAGGAATAAAACTTTGAAAATCAATGTCATTAATCAATTATAAATCACCCTCTCAAGATTTTATATATTACAGTGATATAATACAGGTTATCATTATATTGTACATGTATTAATAATAACATATGGATTATAATAGTTACATAGAAGATCATATTTTAAAGAAAGATTGGTGATGAAATTATTAATCAAAACAATCAATGGCTTGAGGAAGTGTGGAGTAAAATAGAAAAAAACATTCGCCAACAGTAGGGGAAATAGGTGTTGCATTTCCTGATATATTAAGAGAAAAGATAACAAATTAGAGGAGGAAGAAAGATGATATCAGATTTAAGTAAAGCAGATCAGGAATTTGTTAAATCAACTGTAAAAGCAATAGATGACAAGATGTCGTGGGTTGCAGACAAGAATAGAAACAAAATTCCTTACACAACCATTGATGGAAACTATGATGATCACTCAACAGATACGCAAGATGTTAATGACCCAATGGGATTAAGCTTTTGGACAAACGGATTTTGGCCAGGAATGATGTGGCAATTATTCAATCAGACCAAAGATAGGAAATATTGTGGATATGCTAAAGACGCAGAAGTAAAATTGGCAAAGACATTTGATTCATATTTAGGTTTGCATCATGATGTTGGATTCATGTTCTTGCCAAGTGCAGTTATAGATTATAAATTGACTGGTACTGAAGAAAGTCGGGTTCGTGGATTACATGCAGCTAACTTGCTTGCAGGTAGATTTAATCTGAATGGTCGTTTTATTCGTGCTTGGAATGATAAACCTGGCGAAGACCATAGAGGGTGGGCAATCATTGACTGTATGATGAACCTTTCTTTACTTTATTGGGCTTCCAATGAAACTAAAGATCCAAGTTACAAACAAATTGCAATGGCACATGCAGATACTGCACTAAAGAACTTTATTCGTAACGATGATTCTGTAAAACACATCATTGAGTTCAATTGTGAAACTGGAGAATATATTAAATCATATGGTGGGCAGGGGTATATGCACGGTTCTTCTTGGAGTCGTGGACAAGCTTGGGCAGTTTACGGATTTGCCGACAGTTATGAACAAACAGGTGAAAGACGATATCTAGATGCCGCTAAGCGGGTTGCTAATTACTTCATTGCAAATATACCGGATTCTGGTATTATTCCAATTGATTTTCGTCAACCTTCTGAGCCGGCACTAGAAGATTCAAGTGCTGCAATGATTGCGGCCGGTGGTTTCATTGAAATTATGAAAAATGTTCCGGAATGTGAAAAAGCATTTTATCGAACTGCAGCACTGAAACTGCTGAAAACGATTGTATATTCACGTGCAGATTGGTCTAAGAATCAAGACAATATTATTTTGAATAGTTCAGCTTCATATAATGAACTAACTCACCAATATGCGATTATATATGCTGATTACTTTTTTATTGAAGCAATATTCAAGCTTGAAGGAAGTGAGGCAAAAATTTGGGGAAACTAAAACAACACAATCCATAGGCAAAAGGATCCTAAAAAACTAATTATCTATAGTTGCTAAATTTAAAGTGATATAATCCTGTTTATTTATTAAATAAATGTAATAAGTTGCGTGGAACGATATATATGCAACTACCTATATTTAAATCAGACAAAGTGAGGTTTTTATAATGGCTGCTAATACTGTGTTCAATAAAAAAGTTGATATTAAAAGGAGCAATAAACCCTTTGGTTTAATTGATAAAGTCGCTTATTTCTTCGGAGATTTCGGGAATGACTTCTCTTTCCTACTTATGAGTAATTTTCTAATGATTTTCTATACTGATGTATTGG
Source organism: uncultured Clostridium sp. (assembly GCF_937920395.1). GTDB lineage: Bacteria > Bacillota > Clostridia > Clostridiales > Clostridiaceae > Clostridium_AD. Next base: position 3,914 of record NZ_CALEVF010000229.1, read on the forward strand.
GAATTTCTCCTGTCGCTACAGGTACTTTGTTCATAATCGCTCGTTTAATTGATGCATTTGCCGATATTACAATTGGTCGTTTGGTTGATAATGCAAAGTTGACTAAGCTTGGACGTTACATTCCTTGGATTAGTTGGGTTCGTCCTTTCATATTTATTTCAACAATCCTTTGCTTTATGCCATTTGCTGTTAATTTCTCAATGAGTATAAGGGTTGCATATATCTACGTAACCTACATTTTCTGGGGAATAACTTATTCTGCAACTAATATTCCTTACGGAACTATGGCTTCTGCTATTACCCAGGACCCTGATCATCGTAATTCACTTTCTACTTGGCGTTCTGTTGGTGGTGCTCTTGGTGGTACAATAGTTGGTTTTAGTGTTCCGTTGTTTATGCATAATTCACAGGGTAATGTATCTGGCATACGTATGTTATTTATTGCTATTGCATGTGCTGTTATTGCTTTCATTAGTTATACCTTTACCGTTCATTTTTCACACGAACGTGTTCAGATTCAAAAGACTGAAAAAGTTGGTACCTGGCATTTATTAGGTGCTCTTTTTCACAACCGTGCTTTAATGTCAATTGTTTCTGCTGCTTTAATTCTTTTGGTAAGCAACGGTATGACTAGTGGTCTAAACGCATACTTATTTAATGGCTACTTTCACAGTGCTGTTGGTATGGCTCTTTCTACTATGATGAACACTCTTACCACAATTATGATTGCACCATTTGCAAAATGGGCATCGACTAAGTTTGGTAAGAAAGAATTTTCACAATGGGCTTTGTTATTTTCATCCGCTATGTTTTTCCTACTATTCACTTTGAAGTTAACTAATGCTCCGGTCTTCATTTGTTTACTATTCTTCGCTACTTTAGGTTCAGGCGCTTTTAACGTTATGATATGGGCTTTTATGACAGATGTAATCGATTATCAAGAATTTATTGATGGTAGTCGTGAAGATGGTACTGTTTATGCATTGTATTCATTTGCTCGTAAAGTTGGTCAAGCTATCATGGGTGGTATGAGTGGGTATTTACTTGCTATGTTAGGTTACCACGCTGTTGCTGGTGGATCAACTCAATCAGCATCCACTAATCAAGGCATTTACAACATTGTTACTATCATTCCTGGTATTGGTTACCTTTGTGTTGCACTAATACTCTTTCTCTGGTACCCATTATGTAAATCAAAGGTTCTTGAATTTAGTAAAATCCTTCGGGATAAGGCTGATTCAGATGGAAGTATTGAATAAATTAATAATCAAATAATTTTGGAGGTAAATAAATTGGAAAAATTTAAAACATTTAGAGAAAATAAGCTTGAAACTCGTGAAGATCTACAACAATTAGCTAAAGACTTAATTAATCCTACTGATGCATATTTCGATCCAGACTATCCTGGTCATTTGGATTTTGGTAGTTCAGGTACTGTTTACTCGAAGGGAACTCAAGAAGTTGAAGGATTCCTACGTCCATTATGGGCGATTGCACCTTTACTATCTGATTCAGAGCAAAATTTACCAATATTTAAAAAGTATGAAGAAGGAATACTTGCAGGGACTGATCCTGATAATAAAGCATACTTTGGTAAGATGACTAACACTGATCAGTTAATGGTTGAAGCAACTCCAATGGCTTTAACCTTGGTTTTGACCAAAGAACGATTCTGGAATACTTTAAATGATAAACAAAAGCAAAACATTCACGATTGGTTAATTCAGATTAATTATCATAGCCTTCCAAATAATAATTGGCATTATTTTCGTGTGTTAGTTAACATGGCCATGTCATTGTTAGGAATGGATTACTCAAAAGATATGATGGAATATGACTTCTCAGCGATCGATTCATTCTATGTTAGCGATGGATGGTACAAGGATGGTCCAGTTGACCAACAAGACTATTACGTTTCATGGGCAATTCAATTTTATGGTTTAGTGTACGTTAAGTTATATGGAGACAAAGACCCAGATCGTGCTGCAAAGCTTAAGAAACGTGCTGGAGAATTTGCAAAGACATACCAATATTGGTATGACGCAGATGGATCAGGTATTCCATATGGTCGTTCATTAATTTATCGGTTTGCACAAGTTTCTTTCTGGTCAGCGATTGCATATTCTGGCGTTGACACGGTTCCACTTGGTGTTGTAAAACATATTATTTTACAGAATCTACGTTATTGGATGAAGCAAGATATCTTTCGCAAGGACGGAACTTTAAACCTAGGTTATGCATATGAAAACTTAAATTTTACAGAAGGATATAATGGTGCTGGTTCACCTTACTGGGCTTTAAAACCATTCTTGGTTTTAGCATTACCTAAGGATCATCAGTTCTGGAGTGTTAAAGAAGAAGCTCCAAAGCTTGATCAAAAGATTTCAGTTCCTGCTGGACGAATGCTTATTACTCGTGACGAAGATGGTACTAATGTTCAAGGATTTACAGCTGGGCAACTAGTCCGTAACCAATCTCATCGTGAAGCTAAGTACTCCAAATTTGTTTACTCAACTAGGTTTGGATTTTCAACTCCAAAGGATGGTATTATGTTAAATGAACAGGCATATGACAGTACTTTGGCATTATGTGAAGATGGTGATCATCATTACCGTACACGTGAACGAGTTGAAGCATTACGTTTTAATTCAGATTTCGTTTATAGTATGTGGCTTCCATGGAAAGACGTTCAGGTTAAAACTTATGTTATCCCTGTTCATCCATGGCACATTAGGGTTCACTACATTACAACAACAAAGCAACTTAAATTTGCTGATAATGGTTTTGCAAACGAGCTTAAAGATGGAAGTAAGGAAACACAAACAATTAAGGGGGCATATGTATTTTCTGATCGTGGTGTAACTGGCGCCGAAGAAATTTTTGGACCATTCACATTAGCGAAGGACCTACGTCCTGAACCAAATACGAACTTGTTGTTTCCTAGAAGTTCAATTCCCGTTTTATATGGAGTTATTCCGGTTGGTACTACAGTTATTGTTGATGCCTTCCTGGGATCTGTAAAAGCTGGGGAAGAAAAAGAAGTGCCTGAAGTTTCACTAGATGGCGATATTTTAACCATTAAATATCAAGGTAAAACTAAAAAAATCTTGCTTGAAAGCAACCCTGAGGGACAATTAGAAACTACCATTGATTAAAATCACAAGATAATTTAAATATAAAAGGCCTTTGAGTTTTTAATAACTTAAAGGTCTTTGAAAAACTTTAAAAGTAAATAGTAGAAAATAAATTAAAAGTACTATGTATTTAGGAATAACAATTAAATTACATAAAATATGGAGGTAAAAAATGAAAACTCAAGTGAATACAGATGATAATAGTTCGTCAACTTTAAAGGCTGATAAAATAAGAATAGAAATAAAAGATAAATTAAATATTACAATAAATGAAATTTCTGCGGAGGAAAAAATTTCACTTATACACACACAGGAGTATAAAGCAGGTGACAAAATTTGTTTTACTAATTTCTCAGAAAATAAATACTTAGTTGTTAATATAGATGGTGAATTGTCTGAGGCGTTAATATATGTACCGGAAAGCACATTAGAATTTGCTATACCTTTTGGCGATGATTCCATACCATATTCTCCAGATGCTTTTAAGGGTAACACTCATATTATAAAAATGCGTATTGCTAAAAAAGAGGAAGTTTACTGTTATCGAAACATTGCAAAAAATGTAATGGATCAACGTGGAGAAACAACATATTACCCTCATGCAACAGCCAATGTTGAGACCAGAAATGAGGCAGTATTTGCTGCTCGAAATACCATTGATGGACAAATTAATACTAAGGGGCATGGCGTATGGCCATACGAATCTTGGGGGACTTGGCAAAGAGCAGATGCAGAACTTATTGTTGATTTTGGTAGGGTGGTAGAAGTGGATAAAATCGCTTTATACTTAAGAGCAGATTTTCCACATGATACTTATTGGAAGACTACAAAAATAGTATTCTCTGATGGAACTCAAAAGAATGTGCAACTTATAAAAACCGATAAGGCTCAATATATTGAGTTTGATAAAAAAAGGATCAGCTGGGTTAAACTAATGAATATTGAGAAAGCTAATGAACCGTCAGAATTTGCAGCATTAACAGAAATTCAGATTTATGGTATTGATATTAAGGGTATACCAACTTTTTATGATAGAAGAGAAGGGAATACTAATAAGGTAATAGTTTAATATAATAGTATATTTAATAGCTATTTTTTTATGGCTTTAGGGGGTTACTTTTGCCTTATTAGGAACTAAAGATACTACCGTTTATTTTTCTATATATATTGTCAATACAACAAAGCGGTTTCTGATATTAAATATAGATGGTAGTATTAAAAATGTTATTACAAAATTATCGCTAATTAAAATACAAATAATTGTATCTGAGTTTAAAACTGAACTAGCACCAAAATTATTTGGTGAATCAAGAGTAATGATTAACTCTGCTGAGGATATTAAAAAATTAGAGGAATGAAGCCTATTAGATTTTTGATATATTTTATAACTTAAAGTAGATATTTATACCTTTAATATGTTAAATGGAATTTTATCCACTCGTATATATTTTACTGTTTCAATTCCCCTTTTGCTATGCAAATCTTCAAATCAAAATAAAAAGCAGAAGTGGTTATAAAAACGGGTATAAATAAAAGTAAATGTTGCACTTTATACCAATGTACAAAGAAAAAAGGAAGAACGCCTTCGCAACTGATTTAGAAGAAACTTTAGAAACTAATTCAGAGAAATTTCCAGATGCATATTTAGAAGATAATAATGTTACCCCTCATTATTATGTTATACTACAAGTAAAACCCTAAAATGCATAGTTATTTCTATTAATGACAATGAACAAACTACTGTTAATGGTATAGATAATTTGATTTAAACAACTTTATTAATTATTTTATCCGGAGGCATTTTTTATTATATGATAGTGAATAAATCGGGTCAATATGAAACAGAAGATGGATGGCTTTCACTTATAGGTGTTAGAAAAACTAATAGATTCAAAGATATAGAAGTAGAGTATTTTGATTCGGGATTTAAGATGCCAAGGGAAAATACTCAGGATGAATTACTCAAATTATTCAACATGAAGCAGACCATTGTGATGGGATAGTCATATAGAAAAATGATAAGAGATTTATTCACGGTTGCCAGGAGATTTTATGAGCGAAGCGAATTTGCTGAATTTTCAAATGAGATTGTAAATAAATGATAGGAGCAAGGAAATGGCAAGTATTCAAAGTAAAGTGCTAAATATTATATTGAAATATTCGAATATGAAAAATTCTTTTAATAAAGTATTTGATAGTGGTAAATTCGGTAAGGGTGATGTGAATGAACCACCAAAGAAATTATACTCAAGTTTAAATATTGAAAAAATCCAAGTAAGAGGAAGAAATACATTTATACTAAAACCAAAGAACGAATGCAATAAAATCCATATTCTATATCTACATGGTGGAGGTTATATATATGGTTTTAATAAAATTCATTTGAGTTTTTTTAATACCCTAGTTCGAGCATTAAATTGTACTATTATAGCACCGGATTATCCAGTAGCTCCTGAATTTACATATGAGGATTCCTTTGAAATGGTGATACCTATCTATAAAAAAATTATTACCAAAGTAGGTGGGGAAAATGTAATTCTTATGGGTGATTCTTCTGGAGGGGGATTTGCACTTGCATTGGCTCAAAAGATGAAGGAAGAAAATAATGATAAGGCAAATCAAGTAATATTAATATCTCCTTGGTTAGATATAACTTTAAAAAATAAAGATATAATTGATATAGATTCTGAGGATCCTGTGCTAGGAATAAGTGGTTTAAAAAAGGCAGGAAAACTCTACGCAGGTGATGGTGACGCTAATAATTATTTGTTAAGTCCAATAAATGGACAAATTGAAGGGTTAGGGAAAATAAGTATTTTTATTGGTACTAAAGATATATTAGAGGCTGATACAAGAAAGTTTAAATCAATTACAGAGGAAAAAGGTATTAATATTAATTATTATGAGTATAAAGATATGATTCATGTTTGGCCACTTTTCAATTTACCAGAATCTAAAAAAGCAATAGAGCAAATAATTAGGTTGGTAAGATATAATAAACTAATTTTATAAGGGAGAGAGAAGATAGGGGGTATTAAAAAAGATATAACATGTTTCACTTATAAACACTTTCAAATCTTAATTATGATTTGAGCGTTTTATTTTACGCTTATTTTAGTAGTGTTGAAACCTTTATAATTTAAAGGGAAATAAGTTTATATGTTGAATAGTGGTATTAAAGGCCAACTAAAACTGTTCCAGTTTTTAACAATGGTCTGGCCCCTTTCAAAGATTTGAAGTGAAATGGACAAGCTATGTTGCTAATGACCACCGAGTACTTATGGCATTGTATCCTTTTGTTCCTGCAATATTAGGACTTATTGCCTTGGTAGTTTTCCCAAATATAAATCCGAATAGTAGTATAATGAGTAAAATCCTCGACTAATTAATTAGTTGAGGATTTTATAAAATTTTATATTATTAAAGGTTTTATTGATTGTTGAAATTTAAATATATTGCAGGGATCGTATATCGTTTTTACCACCATAAGAAGGGGATAATTTTTACCGTAGTAGGCATTTCCATAGTTTTTAAGCTCTGCATAAGGAAAATTTACATAGGTTCCATTTGTTAGCGGGTTAACATATTGTAAAACTTCTGCGACCCATTCTTTATAGATGTCTGAATCATCATCCTTTTCAAAGTCTGCTG
>NZ_CALEVF010000230.1 GCF_937920395.1 uncultured Clostridium sp.
CTTGTGAAAACTAGTGAAACTCTCAGGTAAAAGGACAGGGGATAATATTGATTTCAAGGGTCGAGTATTATCTATTCGGCTTTTTTTTGTGATTAAAAGAGGAGGAGAAAAATGAAGGCTGTATTAACTGTAATTGGGAAAGATAGAGTAGGTATCATTGCGAATGTATCTAATTTGTTATTTGAAAAAAATGCTAATATTTTAGACATTAGTCAAACTATTATGCAAGAATTTTTCACTATGGTAATGCTTGTGGATTTAGCTAATATTAATATTTCTTCAAAGGAACTAACTGAATTATTAATTACGATGGGTAAAGAGTTAAAAGTTTCAATAAAAATGCAACATGAGGATGTATTTAATTCAATGCATCTTGTATAGGAGGTAGAAAGTGAATATTAATCAGATTATGGAAACAGTAAAAATGTTAGAAGATGAAAAGTTAGATATTAGAACACTTACTATGGGGATATCTCTACTCGACTGTTGTGATTCTGATGGTAAAAGAGCTAGAGCTAGAATTTATGAAAAGATTATGAGACTTGCTGGAAACTTAGTTAAGGTAGGAGATGATTTAGCACTGGAATATGGAGTACCAATAATAAATAAAAGAATCTCAGTTACTCCGATTTCTTTGATTGCAGGAGCATCTAAGGATGAGAATTATGTAGAGTATGCAATAATGCTTGATAAGATTGCAAATGAGCTTGGAATAAACTTTATTGGTGGATTCTCTGCATTAATTCATAAGGGTTATACTACTGGTGATCATAGGCTCATATCTTCGATACCAGAAGCTATGAGAGTTACAGAGAGAGTATGTTCATCGGTGAGCGTTGCAAGTTCTAAAGTTGGAATCAACATGGATGGTGTTCGTGAAATGGGTCAAGTTATTAAAGAAGCTGCAAGGCTTACCGCTGATCGAGATGGTCTTGGTTGTGCGAAAATCGTAGTATTTGCAAATGCAGTAGATGATAATCCGTTTATGGCAGGTGCTTTTCACGGAGTTGGAGAACCTGAGTGTACTTTAAATGTAGGAATAAGTGGTCCGGGTACAGTAAAAGTTGCCCTAGAAAAAGTAAAAGGTGCTGATTTTGGTGTTGTAGCTGAGGTTATTAAGAAAACTGCATTTAAGATAACAAGGATGGGTCAATTAGTTGGAATGGAAGCTGCAAAGAGGCTTGATGTACCTTTTGGTATTGTAGATTTATCATTGGCACCAACACCTGCAATTGGGGACAGTGTTGCTAGGATACTCGAGGAAATGGGTCTTGAGGTATGTGGTACTCATGGAACAACTTGTGCACTAGCAATGCTCAATGATGCAGTTAAAAAAGGTGGAATAATGGCTTCTGGATCTGTTGGAGGCCTAAGTGGTGCATTTATACCAGTAAGTGAGGATGAAGGTATGATTGCTGCCGTAGAAAAAGGAGCTTTAAACATTGAGAAACTAGAAGCTATGACTTGTGTTTGCTCAGTAGGTCTTGATATGATTGCCATTCCAGGAGATACTTCTGCAGAAACGATATCAGCAATTATCGCTGATGAATGTGCAATTGGAATGATTAATAATAAAACTACTGCAACAAGGCTTATACCAGCACCAGGTAAAAAAGTTGGGGACAGTGTAGAATTCGGTGGACTTCTTGGACGTGCACCAGTTATGAAGGTAAGTGAATTCTCAAGTAACGATTTTATAAATCGTGGTGGAAGGATTCCAGCACCTATACATAGCTTTAAGAATTAGAAATTTATTAAGTGTTAGTTAGAAAAGAAAAATTTGATCCAATTTCAATAAACAAACACAAAAGGTGGCTATATCAAAATAATTGTTTAAATTATTTTGATATAGCCATTTTATTATTGTTTTAGAATATCTTAAACACAATTTTCGTATAATATTATATATATTGCTAAAGATAATAATGGTGATGTGAAATGATTGAAGATAAAAATATAAATGTAAATTTGTATAATAATTATGATAAAAATTTTTCTTTAATTGATGAGACGCTAAAAGATTGTCCTGATATTGTAAGGAGAAAAGTTATTTTAAATTCAGGTAAAAAGGGTTGTTTCTTTTTTGTTCAAGGTCTATGTGATATTGATCTTTTTCAAAGAGATTTTATGACTCCTTTATTAAAATTAGAAAAATTAGATTCAGATGATATAATATATCTTCCAAGTAAACTTCCAGTAGCAGGATTAACATTTCCTTTAGTAATAGATAGTTTAATAAAAGATATATTAGCTGGAAATGCAGTTTTTATATGTGAGGGATTAAGTGTAGGGATTTCATGTACACTAAAAAAATATGAAAAAAGAAATATACAAGAGCCAGAAGGAGAAAAGAGCGTAAGAGGAGATCACGATGGTTTTATTGAAGACATGGCTACAAATATTTCTACTATTAGACGAAAACTAAAAACTCCCAATCTAAAATTCAAGGATTTTAGTGTGGGTAATATATCACACCAGACTATTTCTGTAGTGTACCTTGAAAATGTTGCAAACCCAAACTTGCTACAAATTATTACGGACAAAATTAATCAAATAGATACTGACAGTCTTATAGCAATTGGATATTTAGAACAAATTATAGCAGATCATCCTAATTCTATTTTTCCTCAATACCTTGCTACAGAAAGGCCAGATAAAGCTATAGCAAGTTTACTTGAGGGTAAATTTGTAATAATGCTTCAAGAAACCTCTTTTATATTGATAGCACCTGTAACCATTCATGCATTCACTCAAGCACCTGAAGATTATACAACACACTGGATAGGTGCTACTTATCTAAGGTTATTACGGACGATCGCAACATTAATAGCATTATTTCTACCAGGGATATATATTGCATTACTAAGTTACCATTATTACATGATACCGTTATCGTTACTAATACCACTCGCAGAGTCTAGAGTAAAGGTACCTTTTCCTCCTGTAATTGAAGCGTTTTTGATAGAGTTTATGATAGAAATGGTAAGGGAGGCTTCAATAAGACTTCCTTCTTTTATAACTGGATCTATTAGTATTGTTGGAGGCCTGGTAATAGGGCAGACAGCAATTCAGGCTGGAGTTGCAAGTGACCTTATGGTAATAGTAGTTGCGGCTTCTGCCATCGCAGGATTTACTATGCCTACTTATGATTTGGGGATTTCTATTAGAATTTGTAAATATATTGTAATGTTATGTTCATCAATATTTGGTATTTTGGGAGTATTAATTCCCATGGTAACATTACTTGCACATTTATTAGTTTTAGATTCTCTTGGAGAACCATATTTTCAACCTATAGCACCATTTAAGTTTGGTGATTTAAAAGATACTTATATAAGGGCTCCAATTAGATATTTAAAGAAAAGGCCAGATGTAGCGAAACCACTTGATAAGGAAAGAGGTAAAAAAAATGGATAATCGCGCAAATAATATTACATCTGGTCAATTAATGGCACTTGTTGTATCAATTCAAGTAGGTATAGGTAGTCTTAATTTACCAAATTATTTATCTCAAGATTCTGGCCATGATGGTTGGATTTCGATCCTTATATATGGTTTAATAATAACTGCTATAATTTCAATTATAATAAAGCTTATGAATAGATATAACAATAAATCCATATACGAAATAAATAATTGTTTATACGGAAAATATTTAGGGAGGTTGTTAAATTTATTTATAGTTTTATATTTATGGTACAGTGCATGTTTATATTTAAGAATTTATACAAATGTAATACATGTTCATTTATTAAGATCAACGCCCTCATTAGTATTATGTATTTTCACCATAATACCTACTTACTACTTAGCATGGTATGGAATAAAATATGTAGCTAGATTTGCACCTTTTATATATATTACCTTGGGTTTTTGCTGTTTCTTGTTTTTTCTTGCATTTAAAAACTTAAGATTTAGTTTTTTAATGCCTATTGGGCAAAGCGGGATAGAAGGTATAAAAGCTAGTTTTAGTCCTTGCATTTTTGAGCTTCTGGGCTATGAGGTAATTTCAGTCATATATCCTGAGGTTACAAATAAAAAAAAGTCTATGAAATATGCAATAGGTGCAAATGTTATTACAACTATATTTTGTATAATTCTTCTTTTAGTTACTACTTCTTTCTTCGGAGAAGAAATGTTAAAAAAAAGTTTGTATCCAATGATTAAACTATCTAGATCCTATAAAGCCCCAATAATTGAAAGAATGGATGTACTATTTATTGCTATATGGTTGCCGGCTATGGCTATGGCAACAAGAGGATATTTTTGTGTAACCTATTATAGTATAAATAAATTATTAAATCTAAAGAAAAAAGGTATTCATTTATTTGTATTTACCACAATAACTATATTGTTAAGTAATGTGCCAAAAAGTATCTCACAGATTAATATTTATGAAAATAGTATGACAATATCTGGAGCTATATTTTCAATGTTTTTAGTTATATGTTATATATTTTCATTCATACGAAAAAAAGGAGTGAAACCACATGTATAAAAGGATAAGAAAAACATTTGTATTATTAATAGCTATTCCATTTATACTTTGCGGCTGCTGGGATCAAGTTTTAGTAGAGAAAACTGGGTTTATGACCATAGTAGGCATGGAGACAGCTCCTGGGGGAAATTTGAAACTTACCTATGGCATGCCAGTAATTGATCCAGATGTTACTAAATCTAGAGGAGAAATATTTGATACTGAAGCAAATTTAACAAGGATAGCTAGGGATAATGTAAATAGACGATCAGGAAAAAATATGCTTGCAGGTAAAATTCAAATAATTTTATTTTCTAAAGAAATTGCTGGTCAAGGACGTATATATGATATAAATTCAATATTTGAAAGGGATCCATCAGACGCAATTCTTGCATGGGTAGTGGTTGTTGATGGGAGCCCTAGAAGTTTAATACATCAAGCAGAAGATAACTTTACGGATAAACCAAGACCATCTATATATATGAATGAAATACTTGAGAGAGCAGTTGCAACCGCTAGCACCATTGAAACAAGAATATATAATTATGACCTAATAAGCGTAGCCCCAGGAATTGATAACATTACCCCATTAATAAAGATTGCTGATAAATCTATTGAAGTTAAAGGTTCTGCCTTATTTTCAAAGGGCAAAATGGTTGGAACTATAAATGCACAGGAAAATGGACTATTAACTTCAATGATGAAGACGTTAAAGCATAAAAAATTCACCTATAATGCTAGCCTTCTACCAGTGGCTGATGAAAGCTATAGTGAAAAACAAAGTGCAGCTATTCAACTCTTTCAAAACAGTAAGAAAATAAAAGTATCAATAAGAAATAATAAGCCTGTAGTAGATATTTATTTAGACTTTTCTGGTAATGCAGATGAGTATAAATGGGATAATTTAAATGATGAAAAAGAGGTTAAAAAATTTGATGAGCATTTTCAAGAGCAAATACAACAAGAATGTCAAAAGTTAATCGAGTATATGCAAAAAATAGGCAGCGATCCTATTGGTATAGGAGATATGGTAAGAGCTAAGAATAACGATTACTTTAAAAAAGTAGATTGGCATACGACATATAAATCAGCACAAATAACAACTCATGTTAAATTTCATTTAATTGAATATGGAGATATACAGTAGTGTTTACCTAGTAAGTGATAGTTAAATTGAGTATCTAAACATAATATAGATTATTGCTATAATGCTACTCAATTTATCCTCTCTGGTTTTTAATTTTTATTCTTTTCTGCAACAATTTTTATGAACCCAATTTTTATAGACTTCTTGAAATCCTAGGTTTGTATAACAAATTACGTCTCCAGGCAAAATTGGGTTAGAACATACCTCACAAGTAGCATTATAACTAGCTGTTTTTGTAATTCCAAGCCATAGGGGCTCATTAAGTTTAATTAACTCTGTTTTAAGTTCACTCTCAGTAAATTCTTTGATTATTAGCTCGCGTAAAAAAGCAGAAAAATTATTTTCTCCATGAGTTAATTTAGATTTTTTTAGTGCTAGGCTATAGACATGCTCTGGCAGAGTAATTGATACTTTTTTACTCATTATAATTAACTCCTATAGTATTAATATATACTAATATAATATGAATATTAATAAAATTTGTGCATATTTTATGATTATTAAGATTGATTTTGTTGTTATTATGTAGTTGTGTTTTTATATAAATGGATATAAGAACAATTTTAATTTAAAATTTATGTGAAATAAATTTATGTACAAGCTAATTTTAAAATTTATTATGAATATAAAGTATATTATTTTATAGTTGAAGTGTTTTTTGTTTTTTAATCGTTATATTATATGTAGGTACAAAATGGGGGGGGTGATGGTTATTCAGGAGGAACAATTTGCAAACTATATAAAACAATATGAACGTTTAATCATCACTATATGTCTATCTTTTACTAAGAGCTATTTTGATGCGGAAGATTTAGCACAACAAACGTTTTTGTCTGCATATACAAATTATAGTAAATTTGATGGGGTTAATTTTAAGGCATGGATTACAAGAATTGCTATAAACAAATGCAAAGATTTTCTTAAAAGTCCTGTAAGAGTAAGTTTTAGTTTATCTAATGAAGATTTTGAGTGCTTGAAGGATAAGGGGGATACGCCTGAGGAAGTGCTTTTAGAGAAACATAGTAAGACAAAAATATATAAATTATGTGAAAGATTAAAAGAACCATATAGAACTGTTTCCATTAATTATTTTTGTGAAGATATTAAACTTTCAGATATGGCAAAAGATACAGGGATAAGTTTAAAAACATTACAAACACATCTTTATAGATCAAAAAAGCTTCTTAAAAATTTATGGAAGGAGGAGTGTATGTGAGAATTATATTATTTAATGAAAATGGTCATTTAACTAAAGAATTGCTACAAAAGTTTAAAGCGGGTTCCTTAAGTGAGAATGAACTAGTTTTAATGTCAGAACATATATGTTTGTGTGAAACCTGCGCTGATGTTTTAGCTGATAGTTTTAATGATAATGAACTTGCAGATGCTCCTTTAGGATTTGAGCAAGAGGTACTAAGTAAAATAAAAAGCAAGAAAAAAAGTAATACTCAGTTTGTATATTATTCTCTTAGGGTAATAACTGCAGCAAGCATAGCGTTGATATTTGTTTTTTCAAATTCATTAAATTTTTTAGCAAATACAAAAAATAAACCATTGGATGTAACCCCTATAAGTTTAAGCTCAATAAACACAGTTAATATAAGTCTTAACAATTTCTCAAGAAAAATAATTAATATGGAGGTATTTAACAATGAAAAAGGAAAAAAATAAATTTTTAACTTTTGGGTTTTCACTTATGCCTGGCGCGGGTCACATGTATTTGGGATTTATGAAGATGGGACTATCACTAATGACAATATTTTTCTTCATAATATTTCTATCAAGTTTTCTTTCTATAGGTCCACTTCTCTTTATTTTGCCGTTAATTTGGTTTTATTCATTTTTTGATTGCTTAAACAAGAGGTATTCCACAGATGAAGAATTTTTACTTTTAGAAGACAAGTATTTATTTTCTCTTGACGAAATTGTAAAAATAGATAAAAATGTATTAAAAAAACATAGTTTGTTTTCAGGAATATTATTAATACTTCTTGGTAGCTACTTGATATTTAACAATGTTATTAATAGCCTATCTCAATATATGCCACAGAATGTATATAATTCTATTGGTGATTTAATTAGGATGGCCCCACAGATAATAGTGGGTATTGTAATAGTTGTTATTGGTGCAAGGCTTATTATAGGTAAGAAAAGAGAGCGTGATATGAATGATTAAGGGACGCCGTGTGGGTACGTTTACGACTGGTATAGTTTTAGTTATGTTTGGTGGAATGTTTTTACTCAAGTTAATATATCCAAGCATTGATTATTTAAAAATATCATCACTGTGGCCAGTGATTTTAGTTTTATTAGGAGTTGAAATTATTGTCTCATGTTTAATAAATAAAGATGAGATTATGAGGTATGATTTTGCTGCAATAATTTTAATAATAATATTATCTTTATTTTCAATGGGTATGGGATGTATGGAGTATGCAATTACTCATATTGATTTGTTAAGAAATATATTGTAAGTTTTATATAATAAAAAAGTAGCTATAGGGTAAGTACATTTTAAATGGACTTATTCTATAGCTATTTAAATTGAATTTATGGTATTATTAGCATAATTTGGAACAGTTGCTACTTCATTTCATAAAATGTGATATAAAGCTTATAAAATAAAGGAGCCATTATGTATAATTATTATAGAGATAATATTATAAAGCAAACAATTGTAGCTTATGCAAGTGGAGATGTAAATGGGGATAGAATACCCGATAATGTATATTTAACAGGTATAAAGACATATGATAGCCAGTTCATTGAAAATATATTGCTTGAAATACAAAATGGCATGTCTGGTGAGGTTACTAAGATAGAATTCGGCGACAATGCAGGGTATAACCCTACTATTTTCTTGGGAGATTTTACTGGTAATGGAGTGGATGATATATTAATAGGGATCAATTCAGGTGGTAGTGGTGGAATAATGTATTATTATATTTATTCTTTTATTAATAGTAAAGTACAAGTATTATTTGACTTTAATGTATATAATAATTTATATAAATATGATGCTATATATAAAGACAATTATAAGGTTGAAGTTATTAGTAAAACAAATAATCAAAAATATATCATTGATATAGCAAGCAGGGAATCTGATTATTTAAATGAAATATATTATACAAATGGAAAATTAAAGGCCACAATCAATGGATTTGTAAATCCTTTAAGCGGACTATACCCTGTGGATTTTGACTCAAATAAAGTGTATGAGCTACTGGCATATCAAAAAATTGCGGGTAGATATAATGCAGACTCTTTAGGGTATGTCTTAAATACTTTAAAATGGAAAAACAATGTATTTGCTTTGTATAATCAAAATATCGCTATTTTCGGAGAACAAATATAGGTATATCTTGATATAAATTTAAAGGAGAAATAGTATGAAAGTTGAATATAATAGAAAATTAGCAACAGATTATGCCATGAAGTATGCTCTTGTGCCAAACCAATATTATAAGTTTTACCAATTTGTTAATGGAATTGGTGGAGATTGTACTAATTATGTTTCTCAGTGTTTAAGAGCAGGGGGGGCAACGATGGATTACTCTAGTAGTAGACCTTGGTGGTATGATAGAAGCGGTAAAGCATCAATTTGTTGGGCTGTAGCTAATTCACTGTTCTGGTATTTAAAAACTAATCAAAAATTAAATAGAAATGTTGTTAAGGGTTTTGAGGTAGAGGATCTAAGTAAACTTGAACTTGGAGATTTAATATTTTATGAAAACCATAATAATTCTATTTTTCATGCTGCAATAATAACATCATTTATAGAAGAACCGACAGGTAAAGAGCCTCGAATATCTCAACATTCATACAATCAAATTAATGAAACATATATAAAAAATTATGATTATAAAAAAGCACACTTTCTTAAAATTACATTATGATAATTATATGAGTAATATCATAAAATGCACTTAACTCATGCTCCATTGCATGAACACCACATTCTGTTTCTTTTCCGTAACTTAATAAACCATTTATAGATGGGGTTTATTTAAAATTCTATCTTTTTGTATATTAAAAATTTAGGTTAACAATATAAAGTGATAAGATTAAAATTGTAATTTTACCTTTAAAATGATACAATGAATTAATGAATTAAAAGCAAATATAATATATAAATTGTATGAAAAATATTTTAAAATAATTAATGGGGTGAAGTCTATGTTAGCTTATAATAAAATTTCTGGAACTAAAAAACCTGAAACAACATCTAGCATAGATATAGATAAACTTACTTGCGTTAAAATTAATATGGAATTAAAATATAATTTGGTCATAAAACACCTAGAAGCGATACACGCTTTCTAGGTGTTTTATTTTTGAAATTTGGGATATGTGTAATTTTCAAATGTTATTTATTATTATGTTATGCTTTGTTAAAAAATAAAAAGGATTAAAAGGAGAATTTATTTATGAATAAAAGTGAAATTACAATTAAGGGACTACCTGTAAAAACAAATAGATTAGAAAGTGGTGATGTTAATTTACTCTTTAAAATAGGAACTTATGATGATATGGAATCAGTTTATAGAGTAGTTGTAAAAAAAGATTATTGGAGAGATGCGGTAATAGGTATGGAGAATGTAAATTATTTTGTGATTAAAGGAGAAATTAAAGCATGTGTAAATCGAACAGGTACTCCTTTTATTTCAGTAGAAGCAACATCTATAAAAATATTTCACTTGTTAAAAGATGAAAATGGACAAATAGATTTAAATTATGAAATGCCAATTGGTACTGATGAAATAATGGATATATCAAGGTTAGTAAATGAAAATGAAGGTATGTCTTTAAAACGATCAAAAAATAAGGCGTTAAATTATATGAAAAATAATAATAAATTTAATAAACCAATCGTTGTAAAAAAAGGAAGTCTTGTTATTGTATCAGGACATGATCAATATGCAGCGGCACAGGAACTTGGAATAAATAATGTTCCAATCTCATATTTAGAGAATTAACAAGTGGGAACTATGTTCCCACTTGTTTTTCGTAAAAATCACATTGTTAAGATAGTTTGAGGTAACCTGTAAAAGAAATTATTAGTATATTTGGAAAAGTAGTACATAAATCATTCACGATTAAAATATAATAAGCATAAGATAAAGGATAGCTGCATAAATTGCAGCTTTTTTTTATAATAATATTTACAAATACGAATCACAATACAATATGTTATGCAATTATTACAAAAATTAAAGATTTGAAATATTTATTTTTTATTTATTCAAAAAAGTATTGATAAGCATAAATTTATATGATATTATTAATAAAAATTATGAATTATGAATAATATAAAAATTATTTATTCATAAAATGCAACTATGCGGTGATGATTTTATAGGGTATCGGTACCCAATTATTTGTAAATGTGCAAATAATATTGATCTGAAATAAATATAATTTAGACCAGCTAGTTAAAGTCAACTATTTATTTTAAAATTGTTTATAGT
>NZ_CALEVF010000231.1 GCF_937920395.1 uncultured Clostridium sp.
GGGGTATAGGCTAGTTATAGAGGTCTATTAAACGTCGTGAAATTAAACTTTCACGACATTTAATTTAATCCTTTGTTTTTTAATGGAGTAAAAATATATTAATATTATTATAAACTTATAAGCTTTTGAACTATATATACAATAATTCCGCCCATAAGACTTGCAATTGTTATCAACAAAGGTGCTGAAAATGTTTTTCTGCCTTCATTTTCATAGTTGTTCTTTTCTAATACAATTATTCTTTCCTCTATCTGTTTATTGATATTTGCAAATTGACTTGATAATACCCCGGATTGAGCTATAGCTTTATCATTAGCAAGTGCTACTTCACTTATATCATTGGCTCTATTAGCATCTATACGTTTTGCTTCTGCTACAAACATTTTTTCAATATATTCAAAATGAATGTCCATTTGTTTCTCTAAATTTTTTATTTCACAGAGGCATTTCTCTAGTTCATCCACGTTGTCACATCTCATCTCCTTAATTATATTGTAATTTTAGTGGAGGTTAAAACTTCCACACCAAGTATTTTTGATAGTCGTCAAATCTACAATTTTTTATACTGCCAATTTTAAGATACATGAAGCTTGTACAAATTTTAATTTTTATCTTGAATGGTTTACTCAAACTATTAATTTAAAAGTTGTATTATAGTTAATGGACCTACAATTCCATCTTTTTTTAACCCTTTTGAAGTCTGAAACTTCTGAACCGATAGTAATGTGTCCTGTCCAAGATATGAATCAGCTCCAGTCTTACCACAGTTAAATCCTAATGCAATAAGTTGTTGCTGTATGAAGCGGACAAGCTCATTATGAGCTCCTGTAGCAACAAATGTTTTAGCTATAACTTCATTTGTATGGTTACCTTTGATACCATCTTCTAAAAGCTTGTCTCCATTTTTATCTGTTAATCCAACTATATTGGCAGCATGTTGAAATGCCTTTATAACTGCACTAACAGGCACAGGAGATATTGAACTAAGAAATACGCCAGAACTAAATTCATTTAAATCTACAGGTCCATTTATCCCGTTTACGATACCAGTTGATGAGTATTGAAATCCTATATAATTAACTGCATCCGGCTTTGCTACTCCATAATGAGCCACCCACAATGGTATATTCTTAACTGAGTTATTTAAATTGTTTGCGTAAAAATAATCTCCTGTATAAATGCATACTTCCTTATTATTTGATATTAGATAGTTTACGAATAATCTTACATTAGAGCTTATCTTAGTTACGGTTTGACCTAATGCCACTTCCACATCTATAGCATATTTACAATCGGACGAAAGCCCATTTATAACATTCAAAAAATGTTTTGCCTCTAATATTGGATCATTTGCTCTTAAAAAATGATAAAATCCAACTTTTAGGCCAACTGCTTTAGCTCCGCTATATTGTGATTGTAACAATGGATTTTGGTAAGAGATACCTTCAGTAGCTTTAATATAAACTATTTCTATTCCACTGTTTTTCACTTTTTTAAAATCCACACCTTGTTGATAATTGGATATATCTATGCCTTTCATAAACTTCATCTCCATTTCTAAATTATTTTCTAATAGACAAGATATTTTACATATTTAGCTATTGTTAATCCTATTGAAGTATTAGTGGTGTAATTTGGGGAACTCCCTGATCTTGTATTTTCTCTAAACGAGCTACTGCATTCTCTATTAAAACTTCCAATTCACCTTCAATTAAGAAGTTTACTCCAAACTTAGCTTCAAGTAATGAAACCGCTTTAGCAAACTTTTGTTCATTTTCTAAAGTACCATATTTCTGGGCGATTGCTACAATAACTTTTTCTGTATATTTTTCTATTATTGAAGCATTCTTTTCCCCAATTTCTTGTGTCAACTTATTTTTTATTCCTATTAATGCTTGTACCACATAAGGTGTTATAGCTGTTACTGCAAAACCAAACAAGATTTCAATTACATTTAAAATTTGTTGTTCCATATAAATACCCCTCTTATTAATTATTTAATATCAATATGCCTGAAACTAGTAATAGCACTATACCTGATTATAGATGGTACTCCATTAAATGTTTCCCGTTCTAAAATCTTTTGAGCTTGTATATATTATGCAAATTGCCAGTAAATGTACCATAATATAAAAGAGGTATTGTGTAAATAAAATCAAAATAAATAAGTACCACATTATTTATATAACGCAATACCTAAATTATTTACCTGTTATTTTTGTTTATCCGCAAAGTGAAAAGTGGGAGATAAATTATAGTATAACAACTGTACAAACATTGAAACAACTAAAAGACACATTAATAGTATACCTTGTCCATATATATTCTAACTTTAAAGCACAAAATACAAGAGAATATATAATATATATTGAGCTAATAAATAGCTAGCTTAAATTTAAAAATAAGGGGTCTTTATATATGGCAGCTTTAACTATAGATTTTGGAAGCCCTAAAACCGCTTCTGTTCAAGAAATACAGCTTACTGGAAAGATTGGTACTGATTCTCCAACCTATGCAGTAACTATAACTTTAGATGTTCTCGATAATATTACTACTCCAGCTACGCCTACGCATAGATATTTTTATGTAACAAAGGAGTATATTGCTGGCGCAGACTTCTCTACTACGCCCGATAAAGTTTATATGACAATTACTCCTAGATTAACTGCTAATGAACTTTTATCAACACCGGACCCAGTTACACTATTAGTCAGTGGTGATGGTGGAGCTTTTGAAGGAGAAATGGTTCCAATAGCTTAATAGTTTAATAATAAAATGCAGACAAAGCCTGTCAATGGCTTTGTTTGTGTTATAAAATAAGGGGGTTGAAAAAAGTGGAAAGTATTATAATATCATCAACTAAAAGTCTTACATTAACAAATAAAATTCTTGATGGAAACATAAATAAAGATAATATAACTGTAGGATATGATGGAGTATATTCTTATTCTAGCCTTTTATTTTTCGATATTTCCAAAATACCCATTAATGCTGAAATAGCCAACGCAGAAATTGTATTATTTAAAACCGATAAATTCTATGATGACAAAAAAAAATGTATTTATATATATCCACTTTTTGACTACTTCAATAATTACACTACCTACAAAAATCCTCCGATGGTTAACAATCTTATTCAAGGCAGTATCTATCCCATAACTTCTAAAATACTAGTTAAAGCTAACATTACTAAGATTGTATCGCTATGGTTTAAGCATCCAGCCTCGAATAAGGGGATAATTCTATACAAAAAAAGCAATGATTTTATCACTAACTACGGTTCAGCAACATGTAAGGACAGTAGCCTAACGCCCTTTATAAAAGTGAATTATGGTATAAAAAAAACTATTGCAATACTTGAAAATAATACTAACTATAAAAACGAATGTAATCATAATATTAAAAATTTCACTTCAATGAAAGTAATATATTATCCTTGTCCCTGCAATTGCAATCATAGTATTATACCAATACCAATACCAACAACAAGACAGGTTAGAATTATTGGAATAGTTGCCCCGATGGCAATATATGAAGCTATTGTAAAGCTGACGGTAACTAGAATTGGTACTGGAAATACTGATAATTATTATGTTACTGATGAATACGATAATTCAGCAAGCAGCATTTCACTTGCAATAGACAAGATTTATAATATTGCTGTTCTTCCACAAGCAAACCCAGTCGATACTGAAAGTATAGCTTTTTATGGATCCTATAAAGGAAAAACAGAATTATTTATTTGAGCTATCACAACATAGACAATCTATACATTCATTTCTACTCCTTTGGCTAAATAAACACAAATGTTATGAAATGATAATTCAATTAAGGAGGTAATAGTTAGGTTCTTTTATTTCTATATAGGGGTAGTGCTCGCAAACCCAATTCTAAGTTCTGCTGCCATTGCTCCACTGTATTGAGATTCTAACAAAGGATTAGTATATGTCACTCCTTCAGTAGCCTTAATATAAACTATTTCTACTCCACTATTTTTTACTTTTATAAAATCCACATTTTGTTGGTAACTAGATATATCTATTCCTTTCATAAAACATACCTCCATTATTAATAATAATGTCATATCATGGATGTTAACATAACAATTTTGATACTTTTAAAAAATATAAATGAAAAGTACGTTAAAAATATAATCTCATGAAATAATAAACGAACTTTAACTTGATATAAAACTTAATATTATAAAAAATGCAACTTCCTTAATTTCAAGAAATAATAGAACAATTTGAATGCTAAATGTTGCAAAAATGTAGCTATATGTATAGCTTTGAATATTATATAATAAGTTCTATTAAATTCAAAGGTAATAGAATTCCTCCTTAAGGCCTAACATAATTGTTAGGCCTTTTTTAGAACACTGAAAGTAACACAATACCAATTGAGTTACATTCGCATTGAGTCTATTGGTCATTCTTTAACATTGCAAATATGTTATGTTTTCAAAGCTTACCTTCTAAATTTCCACCCCTAATAATACAAAAACAACATGTTTAATATATATAGAAGAGTATCAACAACAAACAAATAAGTTTATTAATGCTTTTTTATTGCAGAGCCGTCTAACTATCTTTTAGAAAGATTATATTTACTTTCTTAACAAAGCTTTTAAATAATACACAATTAATGCAATGATTGGAATTATTACGGCTAATGATAAAAGTATATATGTAGATGTTAACTGACCTATATATATATGCTGGGGAAAATTTGAAGCTATTAACAGTGAAGTAATAAAAACCAGGATACCCAAAGGTAGCGCTAAATATTTAGTGTCCTCTAATTTTATTAGTTGAGAGAGACCTAGCATAGATCCATACATAGAAAAGCCCACCTTAATAAAATCACCCATTATAACAAAGAGAACAAAAAATACACCGAATCTACTAAAGAACTCTCCTATTTTCATGATACGATAGGTCTGAAGAAGGGGAAAGAGTGAAGTAGATGCAAAATTTAACCCAAGTACTGATATAAACATTATAGTGTTAGCCGTGAGGAGTATTCCTAAAAATATAATAGCTAACACTGCTGATTTTCTTACTCTGGATGATTCAGTGACTAATGGATATAGCATAGTTAATACTATACTCTCACCATATGGAAAAGTAATGAGGAGCCAACCTTTTTTTATAACAGGAAATATACCTTTTTCAAGAACAGGCTTTAAATTATAAACGTTTATTGCATCTGGCATGGAAAATAAGAATAACCATTTCATCACAAATATAAACACAAACAAAATAAGAAAAATTTGGCACACTCGTGATAAATTTTCAATTCCAGTGTATGTTGCATATATAACTGTAGACATAAATACTATTCCAATTATGTACATTGACATTCTAGGCATTACAGCGATTAGTATAATTTCAATAATATCTCTTGTGTCTCTTGCAGCTTCATATGCAAAAAAAATAATATATACTACACTCAAGGTATAGCCTATTACTTTCCCAAAAATTTTGGGCATATATGTAACTATAGTATCCTTAGGATATTTTTTCCACAATTCGACATAAATAAGTTGCAGAATAATAGCTGGAATTATATAAATGAGCATTGCTATCCATGCATCCTGTTTTGCTTCAGGGGTTATCAAATAAAGAGCTGCAGTACCATAGGGCATCATTACAATGGCACTAAAGAGTTGATAGGCTGATATTTTTGTTTTCGTTTTCACTTAAGTTCCACCTTTTTTATAATGTTTTTCCATCAATCCATAGGTTTAGATATATATCCAGGTCTCTTTAAACTAGAAATTACCTTTATCTCAATATTTAAATTAGGAAATATATTCTTCCATCGTCCTTCAATATAACTCCATTCTTTAGGATAATCTCTATGTATCATTTCTCCAAATCCAAAAATATCTGCACCAAACTTTTTTTGCGCTACATTTATAGCTAACTTAATTTCATTACTTATAGCATTATTCTGTATGATTTCTAATCTATCCATTATTTCAGGAGTCTTTATTGGGTCTATCTTACCAGTCATCTCGGATATATTACTTTCTTCTTTTACGTTTATCAGCATTGTATATGAATCAGTTTTTATTGAGGGTTTTATCTTACTACTTGCCCTAATAATCTCAAAAGTTATTTTACCGCCATCCGCTAATAAAGTTGTTATGTAACCGAATTTAACCTTGCCATTTATCCATTGCATACCTCGTGTTTCGTTCATGTCCATAAAACCTATGAGCTTATCCTTATTAAAGACTGCAGTACCAACCACTTCAAATGTTTCATCCGCATCAGTACTTTTACTTAAATTAATAACACCTGTAACAGGTGTTTTTGTCTTACTAGATAAAGAATTAGCGAAATCTAAAATTGAAGCGGTATTTGTGAAACCAAAACTTGATTGTAACCTTAATATATTATCTACTTCATTAGCAGGAATTTTCTCATGAACTGATATCGCCCTTATAATATCAAAAGCATTACCTTTTGTTACAAGTAATGGAATATCGGGTCTCATTTTATAACCTCTTAATGAAGCATCTAAGATCAAGGCTATACCTGATTCCGCTAGTTTCTTACCTACTACTATAAAATCTATATGACCATAATTTAGTTCCTTACCAAGCTTTGTGGTTAGTTGACCTTTACAATCAGAAATACTATCACCTATAGTGTTAAAAACCACTACATCTGTAGCTTTCTGCTGACTTCCAGCTTTTTTTCCAATCATACCTCCACTTGAGTCCTTTTGTGGATTTAATATCTGTGCGGTTAACATGTATTTACCATCAGATGTTATATCATATCCTATTGCCACAGCTACAGCCAGTTTATCAAGTTCCTCTTTTGTACCCTTACAACTAGTTGCAAAAATTGAAATCATGATCAATATGAAAATAGAAATAAATCTTTTCATAAGCTACTCCTCATTTTTTTTTAGTTTAGTTTCTTTCTGTTCTTTTTATAAAAATTTTTAGTAAAGTAGGTTATCTACGTGTACTATTCTTGCCTCTAATAAACCAGGATTTTTTAAACTTTGTCAATAAGGGTTTTCTTATAAATATATCTGACAGTTTTTTTTCTTGAATTGGAGCCATAGGGCTTAAATATGGAACACCATAGGACCTTAATGATGTTAATCTTAAAAGCAGCATTATCATTCCACAGGTAAGGCCCACAAGCCCCAGTGTTCCACCAAGAACAAGAAATATAATTCTTGGATATGTAAGTGCCAAACTCATATCTGTAGATGGTAAAGCAAATGAAGATAATGCTGTAAGAGAGACCACTATAACCATAGCTGTACTAGCAAGACCTGCTTCAACTGCTGCTTGACCTAACACCAATGCACCAACAATGCTTATCGTCTGCCCGAGCGCCCTTGGCATCCTGATACCAGCTTCCCGAAGTAACTCATAGACACTTAACATTAATAAACACTCAACTAAAGCTGGATAAGGTACACCAGAACGGCTTTTTATTAAACTTACTATTAAAGGAGTTGGAATAAGCTCCGGATGAAATGTTGTTATAGCTACGTAAAATCCTGGTAAGGTCGTGGATATAACAAATGCTATATATCGAATCCATCTATTAAATGTGGCTGCAACAAATTTCAAATAATAATCCTCGTTATTAAAAAAAAATTCTATAAAGAGTGAGGGTACAGTTAACACTATAGGCGTTCCATCAGTTAAAATGGCAACACGACCTTCTAGTAACTTACCTGCTATTACATCTGGTTTTTCTGTACTATATACAGTGGGAAAATTACTTGTAGGCTCATCCCCTATGAACTCTTTTATATGGTTGGATTCCAATACTGAGTTGATATCAATTTTATTTATCCTTTCTTTTACCTCATTTACTATTTTAGGATCAACTGTATTTGAAAGATAGACAATGATAACTTTTGTTTTAGTCTCTCTTCCTATTCTAAATTCTTCCATTTTAAAATTTGTGCTCTTAATTTTTTTTCTTAAAAGCGTTATGTTAGAACTTATAGATTCTGTAAATCCTTCCCTGGGACCTCTCAAAACAGTTTCAGATTGAGGTTCCTCCACAGCTCTACCAGGAGGGTTGTTTATATCAATAATCATTGATTCATTTATTCCATCTACAAATAAAACAACTTTACCGTCTAATATTGAATCTACGACTTTGCTTAGGTCTTGAAATATATTGTTATCTCCTATCCCAAGTAAGTACTGTGAATACTCTTTACTATTAGGAGGATAGGAATATTCAACCTTTTTATTTATCAATCTTTCAATAATAGATTCTTCAAATATCGTTGTTTCTATCATATTATCTATATATACAAGAATAGCCCCGAATTTTGCATTGCTTGTAATTTTGAATTCTCTTATAATTAAATCAGTGCATTTATCAAAAATATTATTTATATTTTTTTTATTCTCCTCTAATCTATTTGAAACTTTCAAATTTTTGTATTCTTCTTGTATATTTTTATGACTTATAGCTTGATTTTTACTATTATCTTCACTTAACGAAAAAACTTTTTTAATTGAATTTAACATTAAATCACCATCCATTCTAATATCTTGTGATTAATCAAGCTATTTATACTTATGATGGATTATTTGAATATAAAAAGTTATAATATTCTGCAATTTTTTTTAATTAAACACTCATACACATATTTAATAAGTCTAAAAAGTAAGTGGGTGAAATAAGTGAGATTTAAAAACCAATTATAGGAAGAGCTTCAAAGCTAGTTTATATATTAAAAATAAAGTGAAAGTAACACAATGGTAATTGAGTTACATTGGTATTGGGGCTATTTCCTATTCCTTGAAAATTTCATTTTGAATGTAACATATCGTTTTGACTTGTAACATTCAAAGTAACATAACCTTCTTAATCCATTGTTAGTTATTGTAATCTCAGTATCCTTATACTTTTGTTGGTTTTGAGGTGTTTTTATTAAAAAAGGATTCCTCACTTGATATAAAACACATATAAACATGGATGTAATGTCCAACTTTTATATTTTGTTTTTATAAAAACAGATAAACACTTGCATTCTCAATGGCTAACATGGTATTTTAAAGTTGGACATAATGATTAGAAGGTCTATCTTTTGAAATGAGGTGCTTAAATATGATAAAAGAAAATGAAGAGAAAGTAAAATATCTTACTCAATCGGAAATGAAAAAGGTTTTTAAAGTTATAGAAAAAGATAATAGCTTACATGCATTGAGAAACCTGATTATTTTTAGAATAGCATACAGATGCGCTTTAAGAGCTTCTGAGGTTGGGTTAATACACTTAGAGGATTATAACAAGACTAGAGGTGAAATGTATTGCCACAGGCTTAAGGGGAGCAATAATAATACCATAAGATTAGACCAAGAAACTATTAAGATCTTAAACAAATATATTAGGCAAAATGAAATTTGCGATAATCAGCAAGTTTTGTTTTTAAGCCAGGAGAAAAAACCGATCTCACGCAAGACTTTAGACGTCTTAATGAAGAAATATTGTAACTTAGCTAAAATAAGCGATATAGAAAAATACCATTTCCATACTTTAAAACATACGGCTGCGGTTCATTTGGCAGAATCCGAAATTGATATAAAAGAACTGCAATACTATTTGGGACATAAATCTGTTACCAACACTCTTATCTACTTTCAATTTACAACTAAGCAGCAAGAAACTATGTATGCTAAACTTCAAAAAAATAATCAAATGGTTTAAATAACTGATTTATAATACATTCACTTTGTCTTTTGACATAGATAAAATAAAAAAATCTTAGCATAATATAATGTACCCGATAGGGTACACATTATAATTGCTAAGATTTTTTTATTTTAATTCTATTCATAATAAGTAATCCTATTTATCGTAATAACGTTATTACTTATAATTTATTTACTCATTAATTTCTTTTTAGGTAAAATGTTATCTTTATGAAAAATACGATTTATGGCCACGCCAATTTCGTATTATTTTATATTTTCCATTTAATAATTTTTCCCACACCTAAATAATGGGAAAAAACTAAATTAAACTTATAATTAGTGTTTCCCTTTTTATATGCTAGTATGAGCTTGTCCACTATTCTACTTTGTTCTAGTATAAAATCATTTGAAAGAACCCAATCGTTATTTTCTATCATTTTATTAAGTATCTTCTTTTCCGTGTTTAGTTTTCCCATTAACATTATTAATTTGTCACCTCCAGTCCATACATTGTACTCTAATATATGGAATTAATTTGTAGTAATATGTCACGATTAAAAATAATTTATATGAGATTGCAAAAATATGGAATAATTATGAAATTGAGTTATAGTCAACTTATCTAATACAATGTTTTATTTGATTATCTTTTCCATTTAATTTACAATATGTGGTTTTAAATATATAATTTATCAACCTATTATGCTTAACATATATTATTAACATAAAAGGCTGTACTCGTATAAAGAGTGCAGCCTTTTATGTATTCTATACTTTTCATAATTGCTATATTTTTTAACCACAGAATAACAAATTTTAACTATTTCATATTGAAATACTTTGGTTCAATAGCATTTTGTAAAATATCTTTTAATATATTCGTTACAGTTTTACCTTCAAGAGTAGCTTTAAATTTTAAAGCTATAGAAATATTTTGAGGAAGTACAAAGGTTCTATTTATTATTACA
>NZ_CALEVF010000232.1 GCF_937920395.1 uncultured Clostridium sp.
GTATTTCCGTCCATAGTTTTCATTTTTCTCATTTAATAAGCCTTCTTTCTTAAATAATATTATAAAAATTGTTTAAACGCTTTTATTTAAATTTAAAGTAAGAGTATTTATTAAAATATCTCTATACTTAAAAATAATAACTTTTCACTAGATTTTATGCAAAACTAGCTAACACTTCTCAGCGTTAGCTAGACATGATGAACCCTTGTGTTCTAGATATTCTTACGCTTATCTCATCATTTCATAGTTCTACATATTTCTATAAAAAAACCTTATTTAACTAAATTTTTTCCCATTTCTTCAGCTTTAACTAATTGTTCATTAGTAGGAGCTTCATTAACTATTAAATTTTGTACAACATTAAATTCATATTCTTTCATTAAACTTACCCATTTACCCATAAATTCTCCATTGTCCCATCCATAAGATCCAAATAAACCTGTGATTTTATTATTAACTGGAATCAACTTAAACTTGTCAATAAATGGTTGCATTTCCTTTTGATCAATCCTATTATTATCCATTGATGGACTACCAAATGCTACTGCATCTGCATTAGTTACATCTTCAACTGATGCTTCGCTAACTAGTTTAAGTACAACATCAGCACCTGCATCCTTTGCACCTTTAGCAATATGATTCGCTAAAACTTCAACATTTCCGCCGTTACTCAAGTAAATTATTGTTAATTTTTTCATTACTATCACCCCATGCTTTCATATTAATAGATAGTCTATGTTACAAGTTAATTATACATCAATATGAATAATATTCAAGTTTTTTCGTTATAAATACTACATTATATTTAAAAATAAAATACTGTATAAACACAATAAGTTAGTGTTATAGCACAGTTTGTCATATAATAGTCTTTAAATGTCATAAAACATTGTTAATATTTTATCATATTTTATTACCCGTTTATTCTCTCCTATAATATAAAAAGAGTGAAGAAATTTTACTTTATTCATCTTTTCCTGTATTTTTCTATTAGTTCTACTATTAAATCAATACTTTTCTCAGTATTACTGTTATTCATTTTCTCAATATATTTATTTCTATCATTATACACCTCTTTAATTTTCACTTCTAAATTTTCAGGTGTAAGGTCTTCATCTTGAATAACCATACTATACCCACTTTTTTCAAAAGATTTGGCATTAAGTATTTGATCCCCACGACTAGCTTTCGCGGATAGTGGTATTAATAAATTAGGTTTTCTTAGAGCAAGAAGTTCAAAAATAACATTTGCCCCTGCCCTAGATACTACTATATCTGCACTAGCCAATAAATGAGGTAATTCATCTTTTATATAATCAAATTGCTTATATCCATCTTTATTTTGAAGTGACTTATCAATATTACCACTACCACAAATATGAATAACATTATACTCTAATATTAATTTATCGAGCTTTGCCCTTATAACCTCATTTATAATTTTAGATCCTAAACTGCCACCTATAATCATAAGTACTGGCTTTTTACTTTTAAATCCACATATTTG
Organism: uncultured Clostridium sp.; assembly: GCF_937920395.1. GTDB lineage: Bacteria > Bacillota > Clostridia > Clostridiales > Clostridiaceae > Clostridium_AD. Next base: position 1,508 of record NZ_CALEVF010000232.1, read on the forward strand.
ATTACCTTTAGCTTTATTTCCTTCAAACAATTCAGATCTAATAGGATTTCCAGTTACAACACCTTTTCCATTTTTCAATCCTTTTAATGCTTCAGGAAAAGTTACACATACTTTTGTACAATAAGGAGATACTAATCTATTAGCAAGTCCTGGCGTAATATCACATTCATGTGCGATTACTGGTACTTTGTTAAAAAATGCAGCAAGCACAACAGGGACAGAAACAAATCCACCTTTTGAAAAAACAATATCAGGTTTTTCCATTTTAATGATTTTTTTTGCCTCAAAAATACCTTTAATCACTTTTAAAGGATCCGTAAAATTTTTAAAATCAAAATATCTTCTAAGTTTTCCGCTAGATATCGGAAAATACTTAATATTTTCGCCTTCTATTATCTTTCTCTCTATACCTTCCTTTGTGCCAATATATTCAATTTCATAACCTAACATTTTAAGTTTTGGTACAAGTGCAAGATTTGGTGTTACATGTCCCGCTGAACCTCCACCAGTCATTATTATTTTGTGTTTTTCCACTTTAACTCTCCTTTTAAAACATGCTTTATTCAGTTTATACTATCTTATTATATACTAATTAGAATAAGATGTTCAGTATTTATTAAAACTTTTCTTATCCACAATTTTCTAAACAACTTACGATTTGCAAAATTATCCTTCAATCAACTAATATAAAAAAAGAGTATACGGTTAAACTACTATCATCAAGTAATCACTAAAATAAAAGGAGGAATTTATTATGGCAAACAGAAACTTAGTACCAGAAGCAAAAGCAGGTCTTAACAAATTTAAAATGGAAGCAGCTCAAGAAGTAGGAGTTAATTTAACAGAAGGTTACAATGGAGATCTTACTTCAAGACAAAATGGATCAGTAGGCGGACAAATGGTTAAAAAAATGGTTGAACAGTACGAGAAAAATTTATAATTTAATGTTAAATTTTCCTTATTAACCGTAAAGATTCTATCATATAATTCTAATTTATGCGCAATATACTATCATAACAAAAATATATTTAAAAGGAGTGATTAACAATGGCAAATAAAACATTAGTACCACAAGCAAAAGCAGGACTTAACAAATTTAAAATGGAAGCTGCAAAAGAAGTTGGAGTTAATTTAACAGATGGTTACAATGGCGATCTTACTTCAAGACAAAATGGATCAGTAGGCGGACAAATGGTTAAAAAAATGGTTGAACAATACGAGAAAAATTTATAATTTGAACTTCTAATTAATTTGTATATTAAAAATTATCAATTAAAAATTAATTTAACAAAAAAAATATAAAAGGAGTGATTAACAATGGCAAATAAAACATTAGTACCACAAGCAAAAGCAG
>NZ_CALEVF010000233.1 GCF_937920395.1 uncultured Clostridium sp.
CACCTCATTTCAAAAGATAGACCTTTTAAGTATTATGTCCAACTTTAAAATACCATGTTAAGTACTGATAATGCAAGTCTTAATGTATTTTCATGAAAGCATAATAGTATAAGTTGGACATTACATTGGATAAATATCTATTAATTTAAAACCTAAAGTTTAAATAGGTGCTAGGTGATAGCACCAACAAAAACATATAATAACCTTCTTTATTTTAAAGTTACATTAGGAATAAATTAAGAACGTTATAATACATTAAATGTTACAAATCAACACGTTATGTTACATTCAAAATGAAATTTTTAAGGAATAGGCAATAGACCCAATGTGAAAGTAACACAATTACATTTGTGTTACTTTCACAATATAAGAATAATTTAGATCGTGCAAAGTTTATTTTAAAATTTATGCAGGTTCTTCTTTTTCTGTAATATACCATTCACCTTTTATATTTTTAATAGTAAGTGTAATTGGTATATTTGCTGAACCACCTACAACATTGTTTTGTAAATCCATTACTTCTACTGAATAAGTCATTTTTACATAAACTATACCTGCAACTCTAATTCGTGAATTTTCCCTTAAGGTAAAATCTACTTTATAAGTTTTTTTATTATTTATTGGATAAGCATTATATATATTTGTTCTTTTAAATATTTGTTGTGACATATGTTTGGACAATTGATTAGTGTATCCATTATTAGTCAAAAATGCTTCTTTTACTAAATTGTAAGTATCTGGCTGTGAAAACCATTCAGGCATAATTTTAGTATATGCATAAGTACTCATAATGCCCAAGCATAGTATAAGTACTATACTTAGTATTATATTTTTTTTAATATAATTTTTCACTTTATTAAACACATAGATCCCCCTTTTTTATTCCAAACCCTTCTTTGTAAACTTCATAATTTTCTACAATTTCGATTAATAGTATATATTTATATCAGGGGTATCGCCAACATTTACGACAAAACCCACGCTAATGATATAAATGGAAATAAATCAAGGCTCAATAGTTAGACACTTGACAGTTATAAACCTAACTATTATAATAAAAACAGATAGAGTTCTAATTAAAGGAGGTAGAAATATGGATAAATCGATTATCGTGACACCTTATATAGATATATTAAGAGAACTTGGACTGAAAATAACAAAAGAAGCTAACGTAAAGCTAAAGGAAATAGGACTTAATTCTCAACAGGGACGTATGATTGGAGACATTTATGAAAATCAAGATAAAGGCATTATTCAAAAGGATTTAGCAGAAAAATATGAACTAAAGGGAGCAAGCATCTCCAGTATGCTTCAAGGTTTGGAGAAAAAGGGATATGTTCAAAGGATTATACCAGCAGAAAATGCAAGACAAAAGAATATATATGTTTTAGAAAAAGGAGCGAATTTAGTAGAAGAATTCAATGAAATTTTTTCTGGCGTAGAAGCTAAACTTATAAAGAATTTAACTAAAGAAGAAATGGAACTTTTAAAAAAATTATTAGTTAAAGTAAGAAATGGCCTATACGAATTGGATTAATCATAAAAGACCTGAACTGATTATTTTATGTGGTGGCATTATTTCATTTTATGCGTAGTATATTACTCGCTTAGTGAGAAGAGGGGGGAAATTATATGAATAAAAAAGAATTTAAAACTGATAAACTTACTGCAATTACTAACGCTCATATTTTTAATGGAGAAAAGGTGATTGATGAACGGACCGTAGTAATCTACGGAGATAATATTATTGCTATAGGTGGTGCAGTGCCAGCTGGAGCAACGATCATCGATGCAAAAGGTGCTACTTTAATGCCTGGTCTTATTGATTCACATGTGCATACATCTGAAGATGGGCTACGTGATGCATTAAAGTTTGGGGTTACAACTGAATTAGAAATGATGGGTGGTTTTACGAAAAATGCTCGTGATTTAGAGTTAAAAGGCATCTATGATATTGCAGATGTACGCTCTGCTGGTATGGGGGTAACTGCTCCTGGTGGACATCCTGATGAATTAATGGAGGGAGATGGAATTCCTGATTTTATATTGAAAAAAATGGAGAAAATGACTGAAGAAGAAAAAGCTGCTTTTATATCGGCTCATGCACAACAATATAATGACGAGGAATTATCTTCTTTTACAACTATTGAAGGAACTATTAAACATGTAGATGAACAAGTATCACATGGTGCAGACTATGTTAAAATTTTAATTGAAGAAGGAACAGTAATGAATTGTCCTGGGCTGCCTGTTTTAAGTAATGAAATTTATAAAGCAGCAGTAGATGAAGCACATAAGTTGGATAAAATAGTCTTAGCGCATGTGCTAACAGCAAACTCTTCAAAAACAGCAATTAATCTTGGAGTAGATGGATTGGCTCACGTGTTCATTGATCGTCCATATTGGACTCCTAAATTGGTCAAATCAATTGCAGATTGTGGTGCTTTCGTAACCCCTTGTTTAGTATTAAACTCTTCTATAATTGGTAAGCCTGCATCTGAATTAGCTAGTGACCCACGTATTAGTTCAAAACTATGCCAGGAATGGATAGATGTATTAAATTCAAGCTTTAATACTTTCCCACAAGCGAATATGAAAGATAACTTCAATAATGTAATGGATCTTTACAAGGCTGGGGTGGATATTTTAGTAGGGACAGATGTTTCTCAACCTGTACTAAGTCTTGGAGGACTTGCACATGGTGCTAGCGTTCACCATGAACTTCAATTACTAGTAGAAGCTGGTTTCACTCCAATTGAAGCACTGCGAGCTGCAACTTCTGTTCCTGCTCGACGTTTTAGTCTTACAGACAGAGGACGTATAGTTACAGGAGCACGTGCTGACTTATTATTAGTAGATGGAGACCCAACTACCAACATCTCCGATACACTATCAATCAAAGCAGTTTGGAGTAGAGGGTTACGACTCGCCACTATATAATACAATGATTTTATTATAATTTTTATGTGGTTATTGTATTAAAAACTGAAAGGCATACAACATAACGGAAAATTATCTTGAATGGTTTTTCATTTTTATCATCTAGGGGTAGGGCTCGCAATTTGTGCAAAAGTACCGTTAAGAAAACTTGATTAACATT
>NZ_CALEVF010000234.1 GCF_937920395.1 uncultured Clostridium sp.
TTAACTGGTTTCCAGTGTCCAATATTGGTAATTGACAATAATCAAAATTAAGATAGGGTTAATTAAAATTAAATTATGAGTTGCGAATATTAGATAAGATATTAGTTATAACATTCGTAGTTACTATGACTGATTTATTATCAATGCTTACAACTACATTATACGAGGGGGAAAATTATGTTTAAGAAGAAAAGTATAATAAGTTTAGTTTTAGCTGCTTTGATTTGTATTGTGTTTAGTTTTTGTAGTAATAAAGTTACGGACAATACTATAATTACTACTAAAAAGGAAACAACGACTGCTTCCTATCCACTAAAGATTGTGGATTCATATAATAGAACAGTTACAATTGAAAGTGAACCTAAAAGGATTATTACAATTGCACCCAATATAGCAGAGGGAATATATGCCCTTGGTAAAGACAGAAATTTAGTAGGTAGAAGCGATTATGATAACTATCCTGTGGATGCTCTTAAGGTTGCATCAGTTGGTAGTTTATTACATCCCAATATAGAAAAAATTGTTGGATTAAAACCTGATGTAGTTATTGCATCAACACATTTTGATAAGGATGTTATTAAAAAATTATAAGTTCTTAATATAAAGGTTATTGCCCTTTATGGCGAAGAAAATTTTCTGGTGTATATGATATAATATCAAAACTGGGCCTAGTTGTGAATGCTAGTGAAAAATCACAGTCAATAATTTCAGGTATGAAAAAGTAGCAAGTAAAAACTAGTCACTACGTTGCAGTTTTTACAATGGGGTCATGTACTGTTCCTAAAAAATGTAATCAAATTATATTTACGAAGCAAAACTTCCAAAATATATTTAAATAGTTATCCTCACTGGCTTTCTCCAAGCTGTTGCTTTGTTCCCTTTTTTTAGGTTTCTGTCCAGACCCCTTAGGCGATAACTGAAAGTTACCACCTTAATAAATTCATTTGGACACTTCATTTCAAATGTGTTTCTATATAATAATTGTTACGCTGCTCTATAAATTCATACATTTAACCAGCAACATTTAAATGTTCACCACTATGTCCAATATAAATACAATCATCTTCCTCATTGTAAATAAAATAGATTCGATTATCACTAAATTTTATATGATAACTCATAACCAGTTTTTTACCATCAATACTAACTGTCCTTTGCTTACTATATTTCTTCATAGTCTTATCCGATTCATTTTAAAACTCTATTCCATTGGTCTGTACCTTAAACTCTTCCTCAATACTAGCTTGTGTAACTCCTTGTAATTGCCCTTTTAAAAATGGGTAAATTAACATCTCTAAAACCCTAAATATATTTAGCAATTTTGAAAAACCAGCTTGTTTATAAATATCACTTCTTGAATTTGCAGTTTTGTATGCTCTCTCTGTAAATTTAATATGTTCAAATTCTAATTCTGCCTTTTCAAAAACTTCATTTATTTTCTGTGGTGTTGGATTAAATTGCAAGTATACTTCGAACTTGCTCTTTCCAATAACATTCGTTATTATATTAATATCTTTTTCAGTACTTATAGTATACTTACCATCAGTTATCTCACATTCATTGGTTAATGAAACTATCCGATTATTACCATACTTATAACATAAACTCATTAGCTCAATAAAATAGTAATTATCTATTGATGGCTCTATTTGGTTGGATTCCAACATATCATATCCATCCGTTTCTATAATGCTACAATGTTTTAGCAAACCTAAAGCCATTCCGATTTGTGGGCTGATTGCTAAGTTTTCATACTCAAGATTATCCTTAATGTATATTTTACAATTCTTTGCTTTTGCAAAATCGTAAATTTTCTTTATTTCTTTTAGGTTTTCTAAAATATTATCCAAGTCTGAAATTAAGTTATTTTCATTTAAATAGAAATCCATATTATAATAATTTGAAGCTATCTTCTATAGTGACTTTATCAACAAAATCATCTGACCATGAATCTAAGCTTCCTGTCCCCTCTATTTCTATTTTTTGTATAATTGATTTTAAACCTTGCTTTTCAAAGAAATATAATGATGTTTTATCTTTTAACTTATTTTTCTCCTTAATATCTAAACGTACTCTATTTATTATTTCTAGGCTTTGAGTTTCAATAAGTATATTAACACCATAATCTATAACATAGTAAAATAATTCAACTAGGTTTGTTTTCCATTTTGGATGTAAATGGACTTCAGGATTTTCAATTATAACCAAATCACCCTTTTTAGCAGTTAAAATAATTGCTATAATAGGGATTATCTGATTATTACCAAACCCTATTTGTGATAGCTCAAACTCTATGTTATCTTCTACAGCAACAATTTTTGACCTATTATTTTCAATTTTTAATTTAAATTCTGTATTTTGAATTTTATTTGTCCAAATGTTAAATGCATTTATTAGTGTTGTTTTCCCATCAAATATTATTTTATCTTTGCTCTTTTCAATAATATTGGGTATGTTACAAGAATCAACGCCTCTAATCGCTGGAATATATTTTATGGAATTTTCATTTATATTGCCTAGATAACTATTTATTGTAAGCAACTCTGAAAATCCTTCTTGCATTGTTAAAGGAATAAAACTTGGATATATCCCTTTAAGTAAAATACCTGTTTGCACTAGAACTCGTTCTTCTTTATCACCTAAAATAATTTCATTTAAATTGTATGTTATCGGAGTGTTTCCATCCATATTTATTACAAATTCATAATTTTTTAAAATTCCATCTTTATTTTCAAAATAAATATCTATTTTTTTTAGGATAGCTTCATCTAACATATCAATAAATGCTTTTTCATAATTATAAATAGAATTAAATTCTAACTCAATATTACAAAATTTTAAATTTTTTACATCTAATGAAAATTCATATTTTATACTTTCACTTCTATTCACTTCTTTGTTTAAAGTGCTTTTAAAATCTCTTAATTCAGGAATTTCTTCAAATGGTAGTTTTGAATAACTAAATGATTTATCATTAATTTTTGATAATAATCTAAGACTTTGTGTTAATGAGGACTTACCAGAATTATTAGTTCCCGTCAAAACAGTTAATCCTTCTAAATTAAAAATATATGAATTCTTGTGAACTTTGAAATTTTTTATTGAAAACTTCTTAATCATTACATACCTCCCAAAATTTCTTCGAGACTTTCTTGCCAAATTCGAAATCTTTCATGTGTTTTCCCCTTAGTAGTTGTAGATGCACTTGTGATCGCTTCTTTAAAAATCTGGTTGTTTGTTATTAAAAATAATAATTTATCTTTTATAGCTCTCTTGTTTTTTATTAGTTCTACACTACTCTTGCCTTCAAATGAAAATGTTAGAATTTCAAATAGAGCTATATTTATTTTATCTTTCCCTCTACTTTTTCTCGTTCTTATTATGAATGCATCATCTCCGAAAACATTGTATATACTATTCATTGTGTCAATAAACACTTTTTTAAACTCATCTTCCCGATTTCTATACTGCTCGTAATTTTCCAATGTATCATTTAGAAACTTTTTTAAATTACCAGTGTATTCGCCTACCCCTTTATAATAAAAAGACATGAATCTCAGAACTAATTCTTGATCCTGCATTGAATTTATGCTAACGTGTTTATCTTTTATAACTCTTTTAAATAATTCTTCATTCGCTAATTTTTTAATAAAAGGTATTCCTCTATTTCTATATACACAATTTCTTAACTCTTGTGAATTTAGTTTTACAGCGCCAGTATTAATTCTCTCAAAAATTTCAAATTTAACATCTGGGTGATTCTCTTTCTTTACAACAAAAATAACAATTTGAAAATCTTCAATTTTTCTCTGTATACTCGGTTCTAAGTCCTTGAAATACGTATTTTCTTTACAGAAGGACGTACTTTCTAGTTTGAATTTGTTACTAACAAACTCAGTTATTGTTCTAATTCTTTGCTGACCATCTATTATTTCATATTTATTTTCATTTTCTTCAGATAAATAAATAGCTTGTATGGGAATATCTAAAATTATTGATTCTATCAATCTAGATTTTTTATCAAACTTCCATTTGGCATTTCTCTGAAATGTTGCTCCTAATAAAATATCTCCTCTTTCAACTTTTCGTATTGTTTCAAAAACTGAAAAAGTCACTTGTGCTATATTTATTTTTTGAGGCTTTATTTTTTCATCAACTATCTCACTCATCATTTCACCCCTTTGAATATTCATTTCATCCTACTCACCCAATAGCTTATTATTTTTAATAACTATAAATCAATTTTTAATTCTAATCTCCTAGAACCCAAATTCATTAGCTATAGCAATAATTTCTTCGTAATAGTACCCTCATTAACAGGATGTTCTTCATTCTCTTTTAAAGTTTTTCTAAACAGTTCAAATTTAGTATCTACAAGACCCACAAAATATACTGTCTCAATGTCCTCATGGTTAAAAGCATAATTGTATTCTGGATTAATATTACCTTCTGGATACAAACAACCAACGTAATCATATATCTGATCTTTTTCCTTAACAAATTGTTTAATCCCATATATCATTAATCTTTTTTTTCCTTCTTTTAATAATATAACAGAACCTATTGGTAATAAGTCCATATTTATCACTCCTTAAATTTAAATTTACCGAGTCCATTCACCAATCTTTTGAAATAACATCAATATTAATCCTATAACCAAACAAATTCTACCACTTTTATCAGCATATTTAAACTCTTTAAATAGTAATGTTACAGATTTTACAATACAAAAATCTACAAGTGCTATTGCAGGTATTAAGATCACTATCATTGCTAGAGAAGTAAATATAAACTTACAAATGTAAAATAAGTTAATGATTGGTATTGCATTGTTTCTTACCATATACACAATATCGCTTATAGACATGAAAACACTTATTACAAAAGCAATTACTAAATACGTCTTTAATAACTTGAGCATTTTTTTCATAGGGTCATATTCTCCATTTCTTAATAATTATTATAAAGGGGTGGAATACACAAAAATGATATTTCTTACGCTTAGAAAAACATCACCCTCTATACGTAATAGTTTTGGCACTGAAAATCATGTATAAAGGTACACTATCTCCAACGCTTACATTTAAGTACCAAAAACGAAGGTTTATGGTGCTATAGTCCTTAACGTCGGTTTTATCGATTTTGTTGACTCTAACCCATTATGTATACTAATACCTTTTTTAATCCAATTTGCAACTGTATATGTAATACTCACTGCTTTACCTACTTTTTGTGATTTTGACACATTCTTTACTAAGTGTGACATAGTGGGTATTATTTTATTAAAAGTGCTTGATATTAACACAGTTTTAGAAGATGTATCTGCAATCAGTTTAACACCCTTGCCTACTCCCCCACTAATATTTCAGATCCTGATTTAAGTAAATTAAGATTTCTTTGGTTTTTATAATTACCGCCGGTAATGTCTACTAATTGGAAACCTGAAGATATTATAGAGTTTAGTGAGAAAGCCGCTACTGGTACTGTCGCAGG